>JASMER010000011.1 GCA_030752195.1 Gammaproteobacteria bacterium | reverse complement strand
GTCTACCTCAATACCGGAGTCGTCAGCAATACTTGGAAGCCCTGTCATCTCGCAGGCATGCCTTGCCTTGATAATTGCATTTTCGACGAAGCTCAACCCGGTCTCTTCTGCATCGGTGATGCCGAATTCGGACTGTTGCAGCAATTCGACGTTTTCCTGATGCAATATTTTTTCTAATTCTCTGAGCTTGCCTTTGTTACTGCTGGCCAGAACGACGCGGTCGGCTACCATGGGTCTACTTCCTGGTGATGTGATAAATTGCAATTTCGCCCAGAAAGTTGGGCCAGGCCTTCATGGCCCAGCTACCCTGATGTCTGGAGTCCACCACGGTTCTTGTGAGAATTTTAATCTGCATTTCGTAGCACAGGGCGTCGAAGTCCTTCACCGTGCAAAAGTGAATATTTGGCGTCTCATACCACTGATGCGGTATGAATTTGCTGACCGGCATCCGGCCCTTGAGAGCTAGATCAAGGCGGCTCTTCCAATTGCCAAAATTGGGAAAGGTGACTATTCCGTATCGTCCAACCCGAAGCATTTCATCTAACAGATTGTGAGGCTTACTCAGCGCCTGCAGTGTTTGGGTGAGGAGCACAGTGTCAAAGCTGTTTGACTGAAAATTGCTCAGGCCTTCATCCATGTTTTGTTCGATGACGTTAACACCGCCGGAAATACACTGCTCTATATTTCCGGCGTCAATTTCCAGGCCGATTGAGGAGACTTTCTTGGCAGCGTTCAGATAGGTCAGAAGGCTACCGTCACCGCAACCGAGGTCCAGCACCCGACTACCTGGCTCAATCCATCGCTGAATAATCTCGAGGTCAGGTCTCACGCTCGACGATCTCCGTGTGTGCACGCTTGAGGTAGGCCTTCAGTGCATTGACGTATCTGGGTATCGGCAAGAGAAATGCGTCGTGCCCCTGATCAGCTTCGACTTCAAGATAGCTTACTTCCTTGCCTGCTTTAAGCAGATCGGTAACGATCTCTCGCGAACGCTCCGGTGGAAAACGCCAGTCGGTGCTGAAGGAGATAATCAGAAATTTGCAGTTTGCTTGTTTGAGGGCTGCGCTGAAGTCCCCATCGAAATCCACTGATGGGTCAAAATAGTCGAGCGCCTTCGTCATTAGCAGATAGGTATTGGCATCAAAATTCTCGGAAAATCTTTCCCCCTGATAATGCAAATAACTTTCTACCTGAAAGTCTACATTAAATCCAAAGCTCAGCTTGCCACTGCGCATGTCACGGCCAAAGTTCGAGGTGCTCGATTCAAAGTTGGTGTTCGCCCGTCCGAATTTTTCTCGCATTGCAGAGTCTGAGAGGTAGGTTATGTGGCCTACCATTCGGGCCAGCATCAGCCCCAACTTCGGATAGGTGTTCGCTTCAAGGTAGTGCCCATTGTAAAAATTGGGGTCATTAATAATCGAGTGCCTGGCCACTTCGTTGAAGGCAATGTTTTGGGCGGACAGTTTCGGTGCTGCCGCAATACAGACGGCATGGCGCAACCTTTCAGGAAAACTGATAGCCCAACGCAAGACCTGCATGCCTCCGAGACTGCCACCAACCACAGCAGCCCATTCCTCAATGCCGAGGTGATCGGACAGCATGACCTGACTCTTCACCCAGTCTCGAACAGTAACGACAGGAAAGTCTGGCCCATAGATCTTCCCAGTTTCCGGGTTCAGGGAAGTTGGTCCGGTGCTCCCGGCGCATCCGCCGAGATTATTAAGCGCGACGATAAAAAAAAGATTCGTATCGATGGCCTTGCCCGGACCGATACAATGATCCCACCATCCCGGCTTGGTATCGCTCTCGCTGTAGAAGCCGGCTGCATGATGGTCGCCACTGAGCGCATGACAGATAAGTATCGCGTTACTTCTGTCCTGATTGAGCTCGCCATAGGTTTCAATCATCAAGTCGAAACCAGAGAGTGTCTTCCCGCTCCGCAGGGTCAGGGCCTCATCAAAATGGATGCATTTTGGGGATACGAGCCCGACCGAGTCTGTTTTGAGTTCTTCAGGCATGATCAAGATTCACGGGCAGGAGCAGGTTTCGTGACGGTCGTTTGCCGGACCATTTAGGTTAAATGCCAATAACAACAGCAGCAATCTGTTCACTGATTCCAAAAGTCTGTGAGAGTAAATTCTGTATGAGACCGATAACTATAAAGATAAAGATCGGAGAGAAGTCCAAGCCGCCCATTGGAGGGATTACCCTCCTGATGGGCCCCATGACAGGCTCCGTAAGTTGCCAGATCAGCTGTAATATTGGATGCGGGTTCATGTTGCCGGAGAACATCATGACAAATGACATGATGATTGATCCGATGATTGCGTAGTAATAGATGTTAACGATGAAGTAGGTAATCCCCACCACTGCCCAGGTAATGATAAAGCCCAAAGATGGAATACCGCCCCCGTACAGCAGTATCATTACACATATTGTCACCGCTTCTACCACGACAGCCAGAATAAGACTGCTGAAATCAATGCCGCGGTATCCGGGAATAAAGCTTCGGAAGATTCTCACCATTGGGTCAGTCAGTCTAACCACAGCTTGAGAGACCGGGTTATAAAAATCCGCGCGGACTATCTGCAATAGAAACCTGAGCAATACTGCCAGCAAATAGATGCCACCGATTGCATTCAATAATAGGGCGGCTGAACTTCCCAATACTCCCATAAGCTTATCTCTTTCTCTGTAACCGATCTGACTGACTCAGCTTTTTGCAAGTTGCTTAGAGCGATCGCATGCAGCGCGCAAGGCTATTCTGACTAATTCGCGCAAGCCGCCAGATTCGAACTGAAGAATCGCCTGCTCTGTTGTGCCGCCCGGTGAAGTCACTTTCCGACGGAGTTCGCTGACGGAGCTACCGCTGCTGTTGGCCAGTTCACATGCGCCAATCGCAGTTTGCAGGCACAATATTCTGGCGGTGTCTGCTGGCAGGCCCATTGCTTCTGCTGCTTCCTGCATCGCTTCCAGAAACAAAAAGTAGTAGGCAGGGCCGCTGCCCGAGACTGCGGTCACTGCATCAATGGCCTGTTCAGTCTCTACCCAGACAGTAATGCCGACTGCTGCCATTAAATCACTGGCCAATGCTTTCTGGCTTTCGCTAGTGCTTGCATTGGCGATCATTCCTGATACGCCCTTGCCGATCAGCGCCGGAGTATTTGGCATGCATCGTACAATCGCTGTGTTGCTGCCTAACCAGGACTCTATTTTAGCCATAGGGATGCCGGCAGCGACAGAAACAACAAGCTGACTTCGGGAACAAAGAACGATTTCCTGACACAGTTCTCCCAGAACCTGCGGTTTGACCGCCAGTACGATGATGTCCGCTGCATTTACCAGTTCCTGATTGGAAGCAATCCGGATGCCGTTTTCTCGCCGTAAATGTTCGGTCTTTGAGCTGTCAATGTCTGAGGCAACGATTGAGCCTGGCTCCATTCCCTGAGCGAGCAAGCCGTTGATCAGGCTGCTGGCCATGTTGCCTCCGCCGATAAATCCAATGCAAAGGTTTTTCACTGTCAATCTCAATTAGGTTAACTGCTGCGCAAGAGCTCAAATTCTAGCCTATTCGGCCTAGCAAGGATAATCCTGAGCGGATGAAAGCGCTGGTGTCCTATGAGGGCCTCGGACCGAACAGAGCGGTGCCAAGCCGTATCAAGGTAGAACCCTGTAAGATTGCGCGGCCATAGTCATTCGACATGCCCATCGAGAGGGTGTCCATGCTGGGATGTTTGGACTTCAGTTCGTCAAAGAGGCGCGACAAAGTTATGAAGTTTTCTCGCTGCGCTTCCCTATTATCGGTCGGCGCAGGTATCGCCATGAGTCCCCGCAAGCGAATATTTTCAAGACTGTCAGTCAGCGCACAGAGATCCGCTGCCTGCGTAATAGTGGTGCCAGATTTTGTATCTTCCTCGGATAAATTGATCTGGATACAGACGTTGAGTGGCTTGAGATACAGGGGCCGCTGTTCGCTCAGGCGTTTGGCTATTTTGCTGCGACCCACACTGTGCACCCAGTCGAAATTTTTCGAAATTCCCCGTGTTTTATTGGACTGGATGGGCCCGATAAAATGCCAGATTAGGTTGGACAGGTCTTCAAGCTGTCGCTGTTTATCGACGGCCTCTTGAAGATAGTTCTCGCCGAAATTCCGCAAGCCTGCCGCTGCCGCTTCACGAATTCTAGAAACAGGCTGGCGCTTGCTCACAGCAAGCAAGGTGACGCTGCCCCGCGGTCGACCGCTTTGCTGCTCAAGCTCCGCTATTTTTTCTTGGGTGGTGTGGATATTGTCTATAACACCGTTCATTGGTTTCACCGGCAATTCGAATCATCGCCATTGGATGATCGCTAAAGGCGGCGGATACTATATGTCAAGGGGTACGCTTTGGCCAGAGACTAAAAAGCAAGGGGTCACTCAGCGCTACAAGATACTGAGCAACACCGCACCCGCTCCGATTATTATGATTGCTGCTGTTTGGATTTGACTAGTATCGGGGTGCAGGCTGTTTCATCAGCTTTAATTCATCGATAAAAGTTGCGAAACAGGAATGGCTCATGGACAAAATAGAATTGCTTAGTTTTCAATTTGGAGCAGGTGCTTCCGACTGGCATGTTACGGCGGGAATGCTGCCATGCATTCGAGTGGATGTAGACATTCTTCAAACCAATTTTGCGGAGATAGACCACAAGCAGGTCCGTTCTCTGATTTCTGAACTCTTGAAGGATTTGCTGGCGAAAGCTTCTGACCTGCTTGCCCGCCTGCCTATCAGACTTGCCCGACCTGTCCGGGTCGTCGAAAATGTATGCTGGGGCTGGCTTCAGGTCTTTATGGTGTCGCGGCGGCATCAGCTGTCGCATTTCCCCGGGCTCATTCAGCTTTTCGATGTGACTGGGAGAGATCAGAAAACCAATTCTCAAGAATGATCTGCGCTGCTACATCATCGACTCCTGCCTGTTTAGTCATACTTCCGGTCTCTTCGAAAATCTGCTCGACAGCAGCCTTTGAGGACAGCCTTTCATCCATACCATAGCAGGGAAGATGAAATTTCCCGTGTAGCCGGTTGGCAAATTTTACTGATCGTATAAACAGCTCGCTTTTCGTGCCGTCAAGATTGTAGGGCAGCCCGATAACTAAGGCGTCGGGTTTCCAGTCTTTGATTAATTGAACAATTTCATCCCAGTCAGGTATCCCATCTTTTGCCTTGAGTATGCAGACAGGTCGTGCAGTACCGGTCAGGCTCTGTCCGAATGCAACGCCAATACGCTGGGTACCAAAGTCGAATGAAAGTGCGGCGAAGGGGCTGCTTGGAGAGTCAGGATAAGTCTTGAGTGACATCAGTATTTTCAGGAATGTCCGGCTGCTGGTGACAGACACTGAAGGTCAACGCCGAGGAGCGCTGCTGCCTCCTTGGATTTGCTGCCATAATTGTCTGAAAAAATAAGATCACGTTGCGCCGGTGCTGTGAGCCAGGCATTCTCGCTGATTTCCATTTCAAGCTGACCGGGTTCCCAACCTGCACAGCCGAGAGCAACGAGATAATTTTTTGGCCCCCGACCGCTCGCAATATCTTTAAGAATTTTTCTGGACGTGCAGACTGAAATTTCCGGCGTAACGGGAATTGAGGACTCCCAGTGGGCCGCGTCGTCATGTACGATAAACCCCTTGTCTCTTTCTA
Source organism: Gammaproteobacteria bacterium (assembly GCA_030752195.1). Classification (GTDB taxonomy): domain Bacteria; phylum Pseudomonadota; class Gammaproteobacteria; order Pseudomonadales; family Pseudohongiellaceae; genus UBA9145. The sequence goes on along the minus strand of JASMER010000011.1, from coordinate 17,197 downwards.
CGGGCCCTCCGGACAGGATACGCTGAGTCGTGAAGCGACTGTCCTGCAAATCACAGTTTATATCCAGTTCGTTGAAGATATCGATAACTCGGGCGCCGAGCGGTTTATTGATGACGATACCCAGGGCCCCTTGCTCATCATGTTTGCAAAGATAGGTCACCGTGTCGGCAAAATAAGAACCGGCCAGCCTTGGCATGGCAATTAGAAATTGGTTCCCCAGAAAATGATTTTGAGCAGGGTCTCCCATAAAAACTGGAACTCGATGGTCTTTGACTAATAGCTGCTGAGCGTGTTGCCTTCGTGAAATCGAAAGGTTCTGACAATTTCAATTATATCAGCTTCGGCTTTCAATTCCTCGGGGAAGGGCTCGAAGGGTGCAGCCAGGTTGACAATGGCGACGGCAGCCTGGTCGAGTAGCGATTTACCGGACGACTGTATAATCCGTGTTTCGCTGATCTGACCCGAGGCGTTGAGCGAAATCAGCATCCTAACGTTTCCATAGACCTGCTGTTGGCGTGCCCGAATGGGGTAATTAATATTCCCCACCGCCTCGACGCGACGCCGCCACGAATCGAGGTAACTGGCTTCATAGCTCTTTTTAGCTGAAGCAGAAGTGATGGTGTATTTCCGGGGCTTCTGGGCGAACGCTTGCTGTTGAAAATCTAACTGTGCTTGCAAACTGGCGATTGCAAGGCTGATTTCTTCAGGGCTGGACTGCTCAGACAGCGCTCGCTTCTCCTCTTGTTCAGCCGTGTCGCGTTGTTGAGCGACGTCCTGGTCTTCGTTTATTGAGGACAGCGCAGTCAGTTCGGGTTGCGCGAGCGTCTCGTTCAAGACCTGAGCTTCAGGAGCAAGGAGCACTTCATTAATAGCAGCATCATTCAACTCCGACATAAATGGACTGCTCGGAACGGTAGCTTCATCCTGAGAGCCACTTCCTGTCTGATTTTCCTGTGCGATAAAGTCGGCATCTTCCGGCTGCATCTGGCTTCGGTACTGAGCTAGCGTGACCTCGATGCTTGAGTTATCGATGGAGTCTCCAAGGTAGGTGAAACCCACGCCGAGGACGAGCAGGGCATGAGCACAAGCTGACAGAAACATTATGAACCTGAATCGTTCTCTGGAAAGTTCTTCGTCAGCTCCGGGCACCATTATCGTGCCTTGAGTGCAATTTTTTGCTCAATTGTATCCATCAGATCGCCGGCGATATTCAGATTAAACGCCGCATCAATCTCTCGTATGCAGGTTGGGCTGGTCACGTTGATCTCGGTGAGGTAATCGCCAATCACGTCCAGACCAACGAACAACAGCCCTTTCTCTTTCAGTGCGCTTGAGACTTGCTGGCAAATCCAGAGATCCTGGTCGGATAAGGGTTGAGCTACGCCATTGCCACCAGCGGCAAGATTACCCCTACTTTCACCAATTGCTGGAATTCTAGCGAGGGCATATGGCACAGGGACACCATCAATCATCAGAATGCGTTTGTCGCCGTTTACGATGTCTGGAAGAAAACGCTGCGCCATGATCTGGCGCCTGCCATGTTGAGTTAAGGTCTCGATAATGACGCTGAGATTGGCTTCTTCCGGCTTGGCCCTGAATATCGACGATCCGCCCATGCCGTCTAGCGGCTTATAGATTACGTCTTTGTGCTCTAAATGAAATGCCTTGAGCCTTCCCGGATCCGCTGACACCAGCAAAGCGGGGCAGCATTGGGGAAACTGTGTTGCAAACATTTTTTCATTACAGTCTCTCAGGCTCTGGGGATTGTTTACGACCAGGGTGCCACTGAGGTGGGCTTGTTCCAGTAAATAAGTGGCATAAATATAGTCCAGGTCAAACGGCGGGTCTTTACGCATTAGAATGACGTCAAGTTCGCTCAATTCGACATCTTTCTCTGCTCCGAGTTGAAACCAGTCCTCCGGATTGTCTTTTACTGTAAGTGCTCTGACTTTTGCGCGGCTGACTCCTTCAAGAGAGTAAAGATCCGGCTGAGTCATATATTGCACAGACCATCCTTTTTGTTGGGCGGCTAGAAGCATAGCCAGGGTGGTATCCTTCTTCGCGTTGATGGACTCTATGGGGTCCATGACGACGCCGATCTGTAAGGTCATAAGAAATCTCGCGATGGCTTTTTCAGGAAGCGCGCTGCTGGGAAGTCTCTCACCCGGTGAATCGGAGCCGCCGACACGGAGGATTACCGATTCAGAGGACCCGATTTCAGCGAAACCATTAAACAGCAGTGCTTTATTTTCCGAGATTTTACCGAAACAGTCTATAATGAGGCTTTACCAGCTAGGAGCTGAACTTGAAGTCTGTAGCATTTTCCTGGGGCATAGCGGGCGTCCTTCTGCTTTTGCTTTTTGCAGTGTATCGGCTTGCGCCCATGGCGCTCGAGCTAACAGAGCGCGAACTGACAGCAGGGCAATGGCTTGCGCTTGGTTTCAGCATTATCTATATGGCCTATGCTGAAGGGTACAAAGGGTTTCACAGAGCCTTCGCCCCAAGGGTTGTGGTTCGCGCTCTTTATCTTAAAAATCATGCTAAGCCACTGCACGTTATCTTAGCGCCGCTATTCTGCATGGGCTATATCCATGCCACACGTCGGCGACAGCTTGTCTCCATCGGTGTGACCCTCGCAATAATTTGCTTCATCTTTCTTGCCCGAACCCTGTCACAGCCCTGGAAGGGGATCCTTGATGCTGGTGTCGTGGTAGGGCTGAGCCTAGGCATCCTTTCTATAGGCTATTTCTTGATTCTTGCGAAACGCGATCCTGATGCTTTGGATATGCCAGCGGGAATACCGGAAAACACCAGTGCTTTGAATAATGGGCCAGACGGAAAGGGGGCATCTTGACTGAGATGTCTGGCACTTCGGGGACGCACAGTCTGGCGATTGTAGTGACTCACTTTCCCGACACGGCTGCCTTACTCAAGCTGCTTGGCCAGCTGAATAAGGAAACTGATTTCATTGTCATTGATAATGGTACGCCGAACATACAAGAATTAATCGAGTCGATACAGGTTTATGAAAGATGTATCGAGCTTCGCCAGCTAAAAGTGAATCTGGGTCTGGCCAGAGCGCTCAACATTGGCATTGAGCAAGCCCTTTCATTAGGCTGCGATTATGTCTTCCTTTTCGATCAGGACAGCAGCCTGTGCGACATGTTCGTTAACCGCATGATCTCTGCCTACCGTGATGCTCTGCGCCTGAGTGATTGTGCCATAGCAGCGGTGGGTCCCAGAATCATCAACCCACAGACAAATCGTCAGACACCTTTCAAACTGTTTAACCGTTTTATTTTTCGTACTGACAGGCTGTTCAATGGATCAAACAGCCATTTCCAGGCAGATTTCCTAATTACCTCGGGTACGTTACTGGTACTGGAACATTTGCAGCAGATCGGTGACATGAAGGAGGACTATTTTATAGACAATGTCGATCTTGAGTGGTGTTTCCGGGCGAAATCACTTGGCTACGACATTGTCGGGACAGATGATGCTGTACTCTACCATGCGATCGGAGAGCGAAGTGAAAATCCGCTGGTGCGTGCTGGTTTGATGGCGCAGCACAATCCCTCTCGCACCTATTATTCCAGCCGTAATCGGACGCATTTGTATCGACGAAGCTATTCGCCCCTGGGATGGAAGCTGCGTGATCGAATCAGATTTCTTATCAAAGCGAGCTGGCTTGTCGTCTGCTCGCAGGATCGCAGACTTTACTGGCAGAGCATTCGTGCCGGCATCAGCGACGCGAAGTCGCTGAACTGACCCTATGGTTGAACACAGACGACTGGCAATCTTGCTGTCAACATTCAACGGGGAAACGTTCCTCAGCGAGCAGCTGGACTCAATCCTCCAGCAGAGTTTTACTGACTTTATAATAGTAGCCCGGGACGATGGCTCTGTAGACCGAACGAGGGGCATACTTACTCAATACGCAGCTGAGCATGCAGGCCGATTCTTTATCCTGCCTGACGAGGGCTCCAACCTGGGAGCCAAGGCCAGTTTTGCAGCACTCATGCAATATGTTCTTGAGCACAAAAGCGAACTGGGTTTGACGCGTGCCTACATGATGTTTGCCGATCAGGATGATATCTGGGCTGCAAACAAGATAGAAATCGAATTCAAATCCCTGCTGCTACTCGAGACGGGGGATGGTTACCGGATGCCTGCACTGGTGCATAGTGACCTTGAGGTTGTCGACTTTGAGGGGAAACGAATAGCGGCATCCTACATTGCGTATCAAGGATTGCAAAGACAGCGTGACAGTTTAGTGAACCAGGTTCAGAGCAATCTGGTTACCGGGTGCACAGCCGTGATCAATGAAGAACTTGCGCTCAAGGTGTTGCCCATTCCGGATCAGGCAATCATGCATGACTGGTGGATAGCAATCGCTGCTGTGGCTTACGGGAGAAGACTTTTCATTGACCAGTGTCTGGTCCGTTATCGTCAACACGGTCGCAATACGATCGGTGCCAAGCCGTTCGTCGCCGCGGCCCCTGCAGCGAAATCTCTATGGGGGAAACTTCGGGCCTACCAAGCCAATCCTCATCTGTTTGCAGTGGCTGAGCAGTCAAAAGCCGTCCTGCGGCATCATGGTGACGCACTTAGTCTTCGCCACCGCCTCGGGTTACAGCTGCTGGGATGTGTCAATGTTCGATCAGGCCTGCTGCAGATTCTGCTGTTTCGACTGGCCAGATACTTCTGAGTGGCGCGCTCTAACTTTCGAGGGTTTTCGCTGGCGGCTCGACCGCCGAAATAATTGCCTGACTGAATGTCTCTTCTGAGCAATCCCTGCCGGCGGCACGAAGGCCGCCCTCTTGAATTTTGGCCCACAACTCAGGGCTTCGATAAAGACGCAAACATTGCTCGGCAAACTGTTCTCCGCTTTCTGCAACCAGTAATTCGCTGTCGTGAGACCAGTTGAGCTGACCTGCCAACAGTGGGGTGACGACTGACGGAAGTCCATTGGCAGCCGCCTCGTGGACTTTGTGGGGAATTCCAGCAGCGAAGCGTGTCGGCGCAATGAAAACACGACAGGTGTCGTAGAAAGACTCGATGCTGGCTTGTCGACCTCTGAAGACGATGCGCTTATCGTTGATCCCATTCAATGCGGGCGCAGTATTGTCGCCGACGACCACAAGTCTGGTTTCCGGCTCGGCGGTCCTGATTGCTGGCCAGCACTGCTCCATAAACCACACCAACGAATCGACATTCGGCGAGTCGTCCTCTCGCAGTGCACCGACAAAAAGCAGGTCTTTTCTTGAGGCAAAGACATTTTCTGTACGGCGGGGGCGGATGGCATGCCCTGCTACCACCGTAGTTTTGTTCTCGTATGATCTGAAATAGTCTGCTTCATGTTCAGACACCGCAATGACAGCGTCTGCCAGTCTAGCTTTGTGGACTTCCTGCTTGATAGTACTGATGGCTTCCGCTTCCGAAACCGTCTCCCCCAGCAGTCTTCGGTGCATAATTTTCCTTGGCGCAATCAGGGCCTCCGCATCGTATATGATCCTCGTATGTTGCGCGATTCTCGGATCAAGCAGGACAGCCTGATTGAAGAAATCCATATTGTGGTCTCTGCTTACGATGATGCAGTCAAAGAAGCCGATTCTCGATTGGAGGAATTCCAGCAGTCGTTCTCTGCCGTGATCTAGCATCACTTCGAAGTCCATGCCAATTTGCGCGTAAATCTCATGCCAGTCATCTTGAGGAAATTGCAGGGGATAGAATGTCAATCTGACTGGCATAGCCAAAAGCGTCTGCAGCAGATGGCAGCTTCGAGGATAGCCAGAACCCATGCTTGGATAGGGCACTCTATCATCGATAACCAGCACGTTATGCAGCCCTGTGGGCGACCTTGCTTGAAGTGGGCTGCAACGCGTGTGGTCATAGAACTGACTTAGGAAGTCGCTATGCTTCTGACAGAACAGCTGGCGATGCGCAAGCTGAAGCTCACTAGCTTTATTGATTCCTCCCGTGCTGGCGAACTCGAAGTGGGTGATGATTGCGCGTGGATCATAAACCACTCGCTTGCCGCTTTTTCTGAGCCGGACGCAAAAGTCTGACTCTTCATAGTAAGCCGGGGCAAACTGCTCGTCGAAGCCATTCAATGCGATAAAGTCCTGCTTACGAAATAACAAAAATGCACCGGAGCAGTAGTCGACATCCCGCCTGAACATGTATTCGGGCTGCTCAGGATCTTCGCCACGGCCGTAACCCAGGCAGGAGCCATCCTGCCAGATCAGACTGCCTGCCTCCTGAAGACTGCCGTCCAGCAATAGGATCTTGCCACCGACTGCGCCAATTTCTTCTCCACTTTCAAGGGTTTCATTCGCATATTCAATGGCGCCTTTCTCAAGGCGTGTGTCATTATTTAACAGTAGAATATGTTCTGCGCCGGCCAGCGCCGCTCCCTGATTGACCGCTTTAACGAACCCTAGGTTTTCCCGGTTTTTGATCAGCTTTACGCCGCTGATCAGGTTGAGCAGCTGAAATGTTTCGTCTGTGGAGTGATTGTCGACAATGATGACTTCCACCTCTGAGGCATGTTCAATAATTGATTCCAGACAGAGCAGGCTTAGGTGCGCCTGATTGAAAAATACCAATATGATGCTCACTTTTGGCGAACTCGACTCAGGCAAAACGAGAGGTTCCGCTCGGGCCAGGAACTCCTTCAGATGCCGTTTAGCCTTTACACTGTAGGTCGCTTTCACCGACGGGGGCTCGTTTCTAGTCTGCACACTGGAGCTTTCTAGCTCGGGTTTGAGCGCTTCAGATACAGCGTCTGTTCGGACTCGGTGAAACCAATTTCTGACTTGCCGCAGTGGATAGGTTGCCCGCCAGAACAGGCTGTCCTCTATCAGAGCATGAGCACGCTCTAGCTGTTTAACCTGCATGGTGAGTTCCGCGAGACGGTTGCGGAATGCGTGCTCTGATTGCGCTTTCTCTGAGGTGAGACGGTCAACGAGTTTCTCTGCTGACGATCTGGTAAGAATTTCTGCGGCGTGCTGATTTTCAAGCTTGAGAAACTTGTCTTCGGTGCTCTGCAGTCGCTTGGAGACCTTGTCGAATGCCTTATCCTTGCGGTTTATTTCGTCATGCAATTCCTGAATCGTCGATTCAGCAAGACTCTTACCAACAAGGGCATTGAGTTGCTCACCACTCCAGCGGCCTTTCCACTTCTGATAGAGTTTGGCACGGAAGGCGCCAAGAGGCGTGTCCGGGCTGTAGCGATTGTCACTGTTCGCGGCGCCGGTCTCTGATTCTCCCCCTTCACGATAAAATGCGCTGGTTACGTCGATATGGAGAAAATTCCCCAACTGCGTCAGCTGCAACCAGAAATCCCAATCTTCATAAATCTCCAGCTCCGGATCGAAGCGGCATCCCTGCTCTAGGACTGACCGCCGAAAGAGTGCAGCGTGAATCGGAATATAGTTATCGCGCATCAACAAGACCGGATCGTAATCCTGATTGAAGGCGAGGTCGGTCAGTTCGCCTTGTTCTGTGACCTTTGCCGTCGAGCTGTAGGCCACGATCACCTTGCTGTTGTCGATAAGGGTGGTCACCAGATTGCTGATGTGTTCGGCAGCGATCCAGTCATCATCATCCAGAAACAGCAAATATTCCCCGCTGCTTGACTCGAGGCCAAGATTGGCGGCTTCAGGGCGCGACAAAGTAGTGCCAGACCCCACGTGCTTTATCTGGTGGAGAAAGTCAGGAGGAATTTTGTCCTCGAGATTCGTGCCGCCTGCGTCAACAAGAATAACTTCGAGGGTAGGGTGATTCTGGCGCGCCAGGGAGTCAAGCGTATTGGCGAGTGTCGCTCTGCCAACTGTGCGGCAGATTACCGAGACTAATTTGTCCTTGCCGTCATGAGGGATGTGACTGGCAGACATACTAAACGCTCATTGATCCTTCGACGGAGCCACATGTCTCGCCATCACAGCGCCTACCACACGTCCGATAAAGTCTAGGAATAATGTGTCGAGATTGACGCTGAAGGTATCTTTCCGCTGATTTCCCAGCGCAAGAATCGCCAGCACTTCACCGTTACTGATGACCGGGCACAAGGCTGTTGAGCGGATTGAGGCTGCTTCGTTCTGGAACAGTAGAACGATTGTCTTCTGATCGAGGTTGCCACAGTGCGTTCTTTTGAGTCTGAATATGTCTTCAAACTCTGTTTTGAGGTGTTCTGAGCTTTGGGTCCGCACTGTCGAGGCGACATCGAGTCCCTCCTGTTCCACCACGATGAATTCGCAGGCATCAACATTGGCGTGGTTTGACAGCTGTCTCTGAGCAATTTCTGCGATTTCTGTCGCGTCAGCTGCTCCCAGCAACGCAAGTACCAGGTTCTGGATCGTATCGAAGAGTTGATCGTTATTACGGGCATTTTCAAGCAGATTATTCAGTTTTTGCCTTGCTTCTGTTCCGCGCGCTCTCAGGATATTAACTTGTCGTTCCAGTAAAGATATGGCGCTGCCGCTGTCATGAGGCAACGAAATCTCTGCTAAAAGATCATCATGTCTGGCAAAAAAGTCAGGGTTTCGGCGGAGGTAGCCGACAACTTGATCTTCTCTTATGGCAATCGTCTCGCTGTCACTCTGAGGCCTGGTCGGAGAAGCTTTACTGTTCATCGATTAACTGTCCTCAATAATTCCGTCATAGACGATGTGGGCTGGACCCGTCATAACAACCGGTGAATCCTCTGATACTGAAAGAGGCCATTGAATTTTCAAGCACCCACCTTTCAGGTAAACCTCTACTGTTTCGTCCAGTAAGCCATTAAGGCAGCCAACCACAGTTGCTGCGCAGGCGCCGGTTCCGCAGGCTAATGTCTCGCCCGTTCCTCTTTCAAAGACTCTCAATTTTATACGGTCGCGCCGAAGCACCTGCATAAATCCGACATTAACGCTGTTTGGAAAGTCCGGATGAGCTTGGAGGGCTCGTCCTATCTCTTTGACGGCCGCGTTTTCAAGGTCTTCAACAATGATAACCGCATGGGGGTTACCCATCGAGACTGCACCAAATTTGACCTCAAGGTTTAAGCCGCCAACGGTCAGCGTGCGGTGATACTCAGCTAGTCTTCTGTCTGCACAAAAAGGCAGGTGAGCAGGCTCCAAGATAGGCTTTTCCATATCGACGGAAATATCGCCAGATTCTTCGAAGCTCAGAGACAGAACTCGATTGTGGGTTTTTACTGTTAGCGGATTTTTCTGGCTGAGGCCTTTGGACCTCACAAACAGGGCAAAGCATCGAGCGCCATTTCCGCAATGCTCCACTTCGCCGCCATCGACATTAAAAATCCGATAGTTGAAATCCACATCTGGCTGACTTGGGGGCTCAACCAACAGAAGCTGGTCATAACCGATGCCCAGTTGACGGTCCGCGAAGGCCTTGATTTGTTCGGCAGACAGCTTTACTGACTGTGTGACACCGTCGATGACGACGAAATCGTTACCAAGGCCATGCATTTTTGTAAAAGATAAAGCCATCGTTTGCCTTCTGTGCCTATTCCGGCAAGCAGCTTTCCAGATGAAGCATCTCTTCCAGTGATTCACGCTTTCTCACTAGATGATGTGCTGAACCATCAACCATTACCTCGGCAGCACGTGGGCGCGTGTTATAATTGGAGCCCATTACGAACCCATAGGCTCCCGCAGACCGAACCGCTAGCAGATCGCCTGCTTCCATACTTAGACTTCTGTCTTTGCCGAGAAAATCCGCTGATTCACATACCGGGCCGACAACGTCATAGATCGCTGCAGGCGCTCTGCGCCTGGACACGGGGATGATTTCATGCCATGCACCATACAGAGCGGGGCGCAACAAATCATTCATAGCACCGTCGACAATGGCAAAATTTTTATGTTCAGTATGCTTAAGATATTCCACCGAGGTAACAAAGAGTCCGGCATTTGCTGCAATAGATCGTCCCGGCTCAACGATGAGCATCATCCCCTTACCCTCGAACCGACTTCTTACAGCTGCCATGAGCTCAGCGGGAAGCGGTGGCTTTTCGTCGTCATAAGTTACCCCCAGGCCGCCACCCATATCGAAATGCGAAATTTTAATGCCCTCTGCATCCAGTATATCCGTCATAACGAGTAGACGATCAATCGCATCTAGATAGGGTTCCATGGTGGTCAACTGCGAGCCGATATGACAGTCAATGCCGGTAACTATGATGCCCGGCATCTGTGAAGCATCCCGGTAGACACGTAGCGCCGATTCAGCGGCAATACCAAATTTATTTTCTAGCAATCCGGTTGAGATATAGGGATGGGTGCCAGCATCGACGTCTGGATTGACTCTAATGGAGATAGGCGCTTCAACCCCGTGGGCCCTGGCGACATTGCTGATTCTTTCAAGTTCAGGTTCAGACTCAACGTTGAAACAATGAATTCCTGCCGCGAGGGCCTGCTCGATTTCCCCGAGGGTTTTGCCCAGACCCGAAAAAATGACCTTGCCAGGATCCCCGCCTGCTGCAATTACCCGCTTAAGTTCGCCGCCGGAGACTATGTCAAATCCGGCGCCCAGCCGAGCCAAAACGTTTAACACTGCCAGGTTTGAGTTGGCTTTCACTGCGAAACATACCAGACCAGAGAGTCCGGACAGCGCTTCCTGATAGACACGCAAGTGCCGCTCAAGCGTTGCCCGAGAATAGATGAAGCAGGGAGTCCCGTAGACCCTTGCGAGAGTAGCTACTGAAACGCTTTCAGCAAATAGCGTCTCGCCCTGATAGTGAAAGTGATCCATGGAGAAGTCAGTTCCAGTGTCGACGGAGGGGCTCGCTTATCGTGTCATCACAGGATGCTCGCGGCGGGCGACTCGGGTCGAGTCAGCCCCCCTTTCTGGCCGCAGCTGGAAGCAAGACAGCCCAGTAAGACGATACTTGCGAACAAAACAGCGGTCCGATATTTGCGGGTTTTTCTCATGCCTGACTGAACCTCTACAAATGAGTAAGTTTTGGTGAAGACTGGCGTACCGGGAGAACGTCGGTGTGGTCCTTATTATACCGGTGCATCACGAATAAACACAGGGCTAGCCCGACCAGACTGGCCTGGAGAAAGCTCTGATTTTCCGGATGGGTCGAGCAACTGGGTCTGCTCTTGAAAAGCAGAATCAGGGACTCTATATTTCCCAAGTCTCAAAAACCCAGTGACCACCGTGTGCCCAGATTTAAACCAGCAGCGTGGTTTGCTGCCGCGAAAAGCCAATGACAGCTATGATTCTTCAGGATGAATCAACAGTGAATAGTGGAAGACAATGATTGAAATAAGCCATTTAACCAAAAAATTTGATCAGTTTGTTGCCATCGATGATCTCAGCGTCTCGATACGAGAGGGGGAAGTTCTGGGATTCCTTGGACCCAATGGCGCCGGTAAATCCACCACAATGAAGGTGATTACCGGCTTCCTCTCGCCTTCCTCCGGAAGGGTGACCATCGACGGTCATGACATCAGCACTGCGGCACTTGAAGCCAAACGCCTTATCGGATACTTGCCAGAGGGCGCGCCGTCGTACGGCGATATGACTACCCTGGAGTTTTTGCGTTTCATTGCTCAGGTACGTGGGTTTCGGGGTGTTGAGATCGAACAGAAAGTTGATCAGGTAATCAACGAAGTGGCCCTTCAGACTGTCCGTGATCAGTCTATCGAGACATTATCAAAAGGTTTCAAGCGACGGGTGGGTCTTGCGCAGGCGATCATGCATGACCCGAAGGTGCTTATCCTCGATGAGCCTACGGACGGCCTGGACCCCAATCAGAAACATCACGTGCGAGCGCTTATCAAGAGCTTGGCAACCGATAAAATTGTAATCATTTCTACCCATATCCTTGAGGAAGTCACTGCGGTGTGCTCACGAGCCGTCATCATTGCAAATGGAAAGATCGTGGCGGATGGCACCCCGTCTGAGCTTGAATCTCAATCGCGATTTCACCAGGCGATTCGCGTCACCCTGACTGACAGCCATGACCTGGTTGCCGACGTGGCGACATTGCCCGGCGTTGCTTCAGTGGAAGTTGAAGAGGACAACAGGCTGGCTTACACAATATTTGCTGAGGGAGGGGCTTCCATCTTCTCGCAGGTGTCCGAAATTGCTCAGCAAAAGCACTGGCCCATCAGCGAGTTTCACGTTGAGAGAGGGCAGCTTGAAGATGTATTTCGCAGCGTGACTCAGCAATCGGAGGGTCAGACTAATGAGTAATCTTGGCATTATTTTCAAGCGAGAGCTGTATAGCTATTTTGCCACGCCATTGGCCTACGTGTTCATAGTTATCTTTCTTATCACCAACGGAATCTTCACCTTTGACCTGGGTGGGTTCTTCCTGAGAGGGCAGGCAGATCTTTTGCCATTTTTCGGCTTTCATCCCTGGCTCTATCTCTTCATGGTGCCAGCGATTGCGATGACGCTGTGGGCCGACGAGCGCAAGACAGGAACCATTGAGTTGCTCCTGACGCTTCCGGTAAGACTCGTCGATGCGGTGCTCGGAAAGTTTTTGGCTGCATGGGTATTAACCGGGATTGCGCTGACATTGACCTTCCCTATCTGGGTTACTGTGAACTATCTGGGCGATCCGGATAACGGTGTGATCGTGGCGGCCTATCTGGGAAGCTGGTTTATGGCGGGTGGTTTTCTGGCAATCGGATCCTGCATGTCCGCCTGCACTAAAAATTCAGTGATCGCTTTTATCCTGACTGTCGCCATTTGCTTCCTGTTTGTCATCATGGGGTCACCGATCTTGCTGAATACGTTTCCATCGTGGGTGCCTCAGTGGCTGGTTGATGCTTTTTCCGCCATGGGTTTTCTCACGCACTTTGACTCGATAGCAAAAGGCGTGCTGGATATAAGGGATTTTCTGTTTTTCAGCGTGTTTATCGGGGGTTGGTTGCTCGCGAGCGCAATTGTTATCGAAATGAAAAAAGCCAACTAGGAGGGATCGTGATGAATAACAAAGCTTTTTTTTCATCTGCCGGCCTGGCAGGCATTTTTTTAGGAGTGATCGTCAGTGTCATCGGGATTACGATGCTTCCCGGTCTGCGTATTGACCTCACCGAGGACAGACTCTACACCCTTTCTGATGGAACGCGGAATATTGTAAGCAATCTGGAGACGCCGATAGAGCTGCGTTTCTTTTACTCCGAAAGCGCCACAGAAGATCAGCCTCAGATCCGCGCGTATGGCCGCAGGGTGCAGGAATTATTGGAAGAAATTGCCTTCGCCAGTGAGGGAAATTTAACTCTGAATGTTATCGATCCGGAACCGTTTTCAGAAGAGGAAGATCTGGCGACTCAGTTTGGCATACGAGCTGTGCCAGTGAGTCAGGGTGGTGAATCCATCTATTTTGGGCTGGTAGCCTCTCAGGTTGTGGATGAGGCTGATTACAATCCTTTGGCCCCTACTGCTGTTGAAGCACTACCTCTCATTCGCCCCGATCAGGAACAGTTTCTGGAGTATGAATTTATGAAGCTGATCTCCTCAGTGAATACGCCAGAGCGCACGGTGATCGGCCTGATCACTGAACTGGACATTGATGGAGGTTTTAATCCGTTAACAGGCCAGGCGACCTCACCGTGGTTTGTCATGGAAATGATACGACAGCTCTACGATGTGCGCCGGGTCGACATTAATTCCAGCAGCATTGATGATGACGTGGATATACTGATGATCGTCCATCCGCAAGAATTTACCGATGAGCTGCTATACGCGGTAGATCAGCACGTCATGAAGGGTAGGCAAGCGATTGTCTTTCTTGACCCTAACGCAGACTCTCTTGTGACACGATCCCCGCAGGGTGCGATGATTCCCGCGGGTATGGGATCAGACCTCGACGTGTTGTTGTCAGCCTGGGGGGTCGAATTTCAAGATGATAAAGTCTTGGCAGACAATGAGCTAGCTTTGCGTGTGAGAATGAGCCAGAACGAAAGACCCATGCCGCACCTTGGCATGATCGGCGTGCCGCGAGAAAATCTTGATCAGGAAGATATCATCACCAGCCGTCTTGAGACCGTCAATTTTGCATCTGCCGGCGCCTTGTCCCAGTCGGAGGGTGCGACCACAACTTTTGAGCCACTGATACGTTCATCGTCTGATGCGATGCTGATGGATGCAGCGTTGGTCGAAAATATGACGGACCCCTCGATTCTGTTCGATGAATTTCAATCTCAAGGTATGAGTTATGTGCTCGCCGCCCGAGTGAGCGGTGAAATCATTTCTGCCTTTCCTGAAGGCCGACCTGAGATTCCAGAGGAAACGGTCTCTGATGATCAAGAAGACGCGGAAGTTTCACAGGCTTTACCAGACCCCGCTTCCTCCGATAACGCGGCGATCCCTGAAAGCGATGCTGCCGAGATCCCTGAAGAGGAGCCAGCAGAGATTCATCTGGCGCGAACTCAGGCTCCGGCAAATATTGTCCTGTTTTCAGATACTGATTTCCTGACTGACAGGCTTTGGGTGCAGGTCGCACAATTTCTAGGCCAGCGGATCCCACAGCCTTTCGCAAACAATGGTGACCTGCTGATCAACAGTCTTGATAATCTTAGCGGAGGCGCTGATCTGGTCAGTATTCGAAGCCGTGGAACTTACTCTCGACCGTTTACACGTGTCATCGCACTGCAGCGGGAGGCAGACGACCGTCTGCGAACTGAAGAAGCAGACTTGCTCAACCGATTGTCAGAGACTGAGGCCGCTTTAGCTGAGCTTAATCAGGATGAAGATGGCAATCCTCTTGGGCAACTGACGCCAGAGATACAGGCCGAAATAGATCGTTTTAACGGTGAAATGCTTGATACTCGGAGGCGGCTGCGCGACGTTCAGTTCCAGTTGACTGAGGATATCGATCAACTGGGAGCGAATCTAAAGGCGATCAACACTGTCTTGGTGCCCGTGTTGTTAACCGCTTTTGCGCTACTCGCCTACTACACCCGACTGAGGCGTCGTCGCTCGGCCTTGTGAGCATAGCCCGCGTCAGATTTCCACTTTAGTTACTGTCTGTGGGGCAGGGGGCAGGTTGACCGAGATATGGGTCCCTTCCCCCAGTTTGCTGCGAATAATAAGCTCGCCGCCATGGGCTTGCGCAATCAGTCTGCAAAGATAGAGTCCAAGCCCAAAACCCCCGGTGTTACGCTGTCGGGCACTGTCGGCCCTGTAAAAAGGTTCACTGATCCGGTCGAGATGTTCCTCGGCAATCCCCTCACCCTGATCTATCACCTCAACAATGGCCCGTTCTTCAAAGAAGGAGAGAGCGACGTTGATAGGGCGTCCTTTGCCGTGCCGAATGGCGTTGTTCAACAGGTTTGTGATGAGTAAACGCATGCGGAGTCGGTCGATCAAAAATTCTCTGTCTTCTTCGGGGCATTCGATCTGGAGTCCTCCTGCATAGTCCTGAAATTGTTCTGACACGCCGCGCACGAATTCGGAGATAAACACGGACTCTTCGGCAAGTGCGGCATGCTCATTATTCAGTCGTTCTGTTTCGAGCAGATCCGAAATGAGCAGGTCGATCTCGTCAATGTCCTCCCGGAGCTGTTCCTTCTCATCACTTTCCGGCATGAATTCCAGTCGCAGCTTGGCTTTGGTGATCGGAGTACGCAATTCGTGGCTAATGGCCATCAGAAGCTGGCGCTTTGCTTCAAGCATCGACTGCAGCGAATCGGCCATGTGATTGATACTCTCCGTAAGTTCACCCAGTTCGTCCTGACGGTTGCTCTGGACCCTATAATTGAGGTCGCCTTTTTCAATTCTCTCGGCGCCTTTCTTGAGCATTCTCACCGGGTCCAGCAGTCGATTTACCATGAAATAATTCAGAAAAAGCACGACGGCAGCGAGAGCAGCTCCCATGTAAACGACAAAGAAATTGATGTTGCTCTCATTTAAAGAGCGCTGATAGAGATAGAAGTCATAGCCGCCTCGATTCACCCGAATGATGTCCTCGTTGTCAATCGTGCGAACTTCCGCGTCGGCAGAAATATTTCTGCTGAAGTCGGACGCATCAACATTCAGGCGGTTGTCTGGATCGGAGCTCCACCGCATGATCGGATTGCGAATGTTGATAGTCCAATCGAGCTCTTCGGCAAGTCGCATGGCGTTACTCAGGTTAGGAGGCGTGCCAATGTCTTCGATGATGGATTCCACATTCCGCATGTAAAAATCTGGAATGGTTTCAATGGTGATTTCGGTCTGATTGACTGCCCGAAGTGACAGGGAAATAATCAGGAAAAAACTGACGACGGTGAAACCAAAGATTAACAGCAGTCTAACAAATAGAGATTTTTTAACGTACCGTAAAAGTGCCGTCATAGTTGCTCGCCGACAAAAGTATAACCACGCCCCCATACCGTCTTAATAAACCGAGGGGTCTTCGATGTGTCTTTTAACTTATGTCGCAAGCGGCTCACGAGTGTATCAACTGCTCTGGAGAACAACTCGGCATCTATTCCGCGCAATCGGTTCATGAGTTCGTCGCGGGTGAACGTTTTGTTCGGGAATTGCATGAAGAGTATGAGTAACTCATATTCCATGGTTGTGAGATCGAGCATAGAGCCATCTAGTTTGACTTCACGCCGTGAAACATCAACGTCCAGGCCATTTACTGGTTTTATCTCTCGTACATTGTTGTCGTCACTGCTGCGGCGGAGGATATTATGTATGCGAGCTACCAGTTCCCTTGGTTCGAATGGCTTGGGCAGATAATCGTCTGCACCAAGTTCAAGACCCACAATACGATCGGTGACCTCAGCGTGGGCGGTCAGCATGAGGATCGGAAGCTGCCCGAAAATTGAAGACTTGGCGCGTATTTCCCGGCAAATTTCAAAGCCATCCTTTTCCGGAAGCATGACGTCGAGAATCATCAGGTCGGGCTTAATCTGCTTAATCATTTCGAAGCCCTTGCTTGGAGTTATGGCGACATGAGCTTGCATGTCGTAACGTTCCAGGTATTGCACAAGCAATTTGCCTAATTTCTCGTCATCGTCAATGATCAGGATCTGCTTCATCGTGTTGAACTTCCTTGAAGAAGTCAGCCATGGTACGAATAAGATTTGGCGAAATCAATTGTAAACAAAGGGCTGGGATTCGTGGAGTGACTGGTTCGATTAAGCCACTTCTTTCTGCATACGCCTGATTTCTGTGCGCTTTGAATTATTCTGCTTGAGCGCAAAAAGCGCTACGACCGTTCCATATGATGAAGTCCCGG
>JASMER010000119.1 GCA_030752195.1 Gammaproteobacteria bacterium | reverse complement strand
CAAGCATGGAGCAGCCAGTTCTCATCACGTCCATCGGATGTGCTGAAGCCGGTATGCGCTCCAATACCTCCAATAGCGTGTCGGGCAACTTGCGGTTCGCTTTGAGAACCGATCGATAATTATCTAACTGACTGGCGTTTGGAAGCTCGCCGTAGAAAATCAGATATGCCACCTCTTCAAAGGTTGCATTGTCCGCCAAATCCGTAATGTCGTAGCCACGATACGTTAGACCCGTTCCGCTCTTACCCACGGTGCATAACTCAGTGCTACCTGCGCTTTGACCTCGCAGGCCTGCGCCCCCTAGTTTTTTCTCAGCCATCACAATCTCCCTTGTTGCGATTCGTTATTGCGGTTTTACGTATTCAAAAACACGCTTTCAAAAGCCTAAGACACTTTGGCTCTAGCCGCTTGCCTGATCTGCAAACAACTGATCCAGCTTCTCCTCGTAAGCGTGATAACCCAAAAAATCGTAAAGCTCCATTCGGGTTTGCATGGTATCGACCACACTCGCCTGACTGCCCTCTTCTTTCAGCACTTGATACACGTTGAGTGCCGCCTTATTCATCGCCCGAAATGCGGACAGCGGATAGAGGGCCATAGCGATGCCAACCGAGGTTAATTCGTCTAAGTGATACAGGGGTGTCTGACCAAATTCCGTCAAATTTGCCAAGACCGGCACGCCTGCTGTCTCCACGATTGGCTTGTACATTTCAATCTCGGTCATCGCCTCGGCAAAAATAGCGTCCGCGCCCGCATCAGCAAATGCGCCCGCACGATCAACCACAGCATTCAGACCATCGACAGAAAGGGCGTCAGTACGCGCCATTACGACGAAGTTGTTGTCGGATTTAGCATCTACCGCAGCCTTGATTCGATCGACCATCTCTCCTATCGAAACGATGGCCTTATTAGGTCGATGCCCGCAGCGCTTTTGGGCCACCTGATCTTCAATATGCACAGCCGCAGCGCCCGCTGCGGTAATGTCGCGAACAGTCTTTGCAATGTTGAAGGCTCCACCCCAGCCTGTATCGATGTCCACTAAAAGAGGTATATCCGTTGCGGCCGTTATTCGCCTTACGTCCTCGAGAACGTCGTTAAGTGAGGTCATACCGAGATCGGGCAGTCCGTAGGACGCGTTTGCTACGCCACCGCCAGAAAGATAAATCGCTTGATGGCCAACCCGCTCAGCCATGAGCGCTGTATAGGCATTGATCGTACCCGGGATTTGAAGAGGCTTTGGCGCAGACGCCTTTATTGCTGCACGAAACTTTAAACCTTGGCTCATTTTTTCTCTCCACCTTCAATCATATCTCTGTGAACTTTGACCCCTTATCAGGGCCCGGCCATCTCTCACAGCCATGGTAGCTGACTTTGAATAAACGTGAGCGTCTGATCTGATACGTCAGCTGAACTCGGCCTGGGCCTGCAGAATCAGGCTTTGAAGCTCCTCGTAGTTTGCCGCCAGCGGGTACTGTGGAAATTTCTGCCGCACATTATCCGGAGCTTGAAAAAAAATGCCCGCATCAGCCTCCTCTAGCATCGACACATCGTTGAATGAGTCTCCCGCAGCAATGACGTTCAGTGAAAGAGATTTAAAGGCCTTAACCGAGCAGCGTTTCGGGTCAGTTTGTCTAAGGCGATACCCAACGATTCGGTCTCCCTCAATTTTTAGCTTATGGCAGAGCAAGAAAGGCTCCTCAAGTTGCGCCATAAGGGGCATGGCGAATTCGTAAAAAGTATCGGAGATAATGGCAACCTGAAAATGCCGTCGAGCCCAGCGAAGAAATTCTGGGGCCCCGAGCAAGGGAGTTAATTTGGCTATTTCAGCCTGAATCTGACTGAGGGTGATGCCGTGTTGGTCAATGATACCAAGGCGATAATCCATCAGATCATCGTAGTTAGGGATATCTCTCGTCGTCTTCAACAACTGCGGAATCTGGGTCTCGTTTGCTACCGCCTGCCACACCTCGGGCACCAAAACGCCTTCCAAATCCAAACATAAAATGTCCACTGCATTTCCCTAGCTGAATTTTCGCGTAAGCATATAGCAAGAGAGTATTTTTTTAACGGACAACTGGTTGTTAACGTCTTCCGCCTCAGACCTGGCTGACCAAAACACTTTGCATTTAAGAGGAATCCGCGGTGACACCTTTAGGACGAGTAAAACTTAAGGAATTACCGAGCGAGAACATGCAGCTTAAGAAAACTCGATTGCTTTTGCAGGAGGCGCAAAATCACTCGAACCTGGGCGTGTTGCGCTCTCCTTCAGCGGAGCAAAAGACGTCGTACTGATTAATCTCATCAAAACGCTGGATTTGAGGGTTGACGTTTTTTCTTTGGAAACTGGCCGACTGCACGAGGGGGACCTTCCAATTTATTGGGACCGTGAGTTAACAATATCAACGGCCCGTCGAAATGCTATATCCAGATCCCGCGGGCGTGCAAACTCTCGTCAAGGAGAGAGGACTATTCAGTTTTTACCGAGATGGCCACAGTGAATACTGCGGTGTCAGGAAAGTTGCCCCCCTGCGCAGCAAACTCGCAAAGCTTGACGCCTGGAGGACGGGTCAACGGCAAGATCAAAGTATCACCCGCGGCGATATCCTCTTGCGCGAAGAAGACACAAATTTCCCCGATTCTTCGGCGAAGCGGCGGCCAAGCGCACTAATAAAATTCAATTCCCTGTCAGAATGGACGTCTGCGCATATATGGAATTACATGCGCAAGCACGAGGTACCATATAATGCTATCTACGATCAGGGTTTCTATCCATAGGCTGCCAGCCTTGCACACGCAGTGTTGGAACCATTGAGCACGAGCGGGCGGGGCACAGGTGGTGGGAAGAAGCAACAAAAAAGGATTGTGGGCTGCACAGCTAGAACATTATCAATGTCTCTCAGGCCTAACGGCCAGCCCGTGGCTTAACGAATCGGCAGCTCAATATCGCTGAACAATGTTTCTCTTTCTGCCGCTGTGAAGCATTCTTGTGCCTTTGCAACGGTAAGAGGCTCAAGGTGCGGAGCAAAAGACTGGATCAGATCTAGCATGTAGCGCCGCAAAAATGTGCCTCGGCGAAACCCAATATGCGTGATGCTGGATGTGAACAGATGCCCAGCATCGATCCTTACAAGGTCAGAGTCTAATTCTTCGTCATATGCCATCGACGCAATAATGCCTACACCGAACCCAAGTCTCACATAGGTTTTGATGACATCGGTATCTGTGGCGGTAAACACCACATTGGGTTCTAGGGACGCAGCTACAAAAGCATCGTCTAACCGAGAGCGCCCCGTGAACCCAAAGACATAGGTCACGATCGGGTGCTGGGCAATATCCTCAAGCGTGATAGACCCTGGCGCGTCTGCCCTGCTAGCAAGCGGGTGACCCCGGGGTACCACAACCGCGCGATTCCACTCATAGCACGGCATCATAATTAGGTCCTTGAAATGCTCCATACCCTCAGTTGCAATGGCAAAATCCGCGGCACCAGACGCCGCCAACTCTGCAATCTGTGCGGGGGTCCCCTGCTTCATATGCAGTGTTACATCGGGATAGCTGCGGCGAAATGCGCGAATGATTTCTGGTAGAGCGTAGCGTGCTTGGGTGTGGGTCGTCGCAATGGTGAGCTCACCAAGGCTCTCATTAGAGCATTCCTGAGCGATCTGCTTAATGGTAGCTGCTTGTCTGAGTACCTGATCAGCCATGTCAATGATCTGCTGACCGACCTGAGTAACTTGGGTTAGGTGCTTGCCGCTGCGGACGAAGATCTCAACCCCAAGCTCGTCCTCCAATAACCGGATTTGCTTACTGACGCCGGGTTGAGACGTAAAAAGCGCTTGAGCCGTTGCCGAAACATTCAAATCGTGTTTCGCCACCTCGACGATGTACCTCAATTGCTGCAATTTCATACCGTTAGCGCCATTAGAATCGTTTCATAACGGCAGGGTCCCGCTTTCGAATGAGGCAAAAATATAGCTGTTGAGTTATAAAGGAATATTTCTTATGCCCTTTCATTCAAGTTAGCAATGCCATGAGGCACATGGCCAGTGGGGATATGAGGCGAGGCGCGATCGCAGTGTGTAGCTTGATCATCAAAGAATATGTCCGCTTCAAACGCCCGTAAAAAATCCGTTTTCTCCATACCACCCAAGAATAGGGATTCATCCAATCGAATATCCCAGTTTCTTAGTGTTCGAATCACACGTTCGTGAGCCGGAGCACCCCGGGCAGTCACCAGGGCAGTACGGATAGGATTCGGGGATTCGGGAAATTCCTGCTGCAGGCGATGCAGTGCGGAGAGGAAGGCCTTAAACGGGCCACCTGCAAGAGAGTGATTGGCGCGATCTAACTCGGATGCACTGAAGGCGTCTAGGCCACTTTGCTGATAGACCCGCTCTGCTTCGTCTGAAAACAGTACTGAATCGCCATCGAAGGCAAGCTTCAGCGCTTCACCAGACGATTCTTTTAGAGCACGTGTTCGCCCAAATAGTGTGGCTGCGGCAATGTTTTGCGCAAGCGCCAAGCGGACATCGTCTGCATTCGTCGAAAGAAACAAGTCACAGCCAAACGCCTTGATGTAGCGATAGGGAGATTCTCCGCCGCAGAAGGCTGCCCGGGTAATATCCAGGCTATGGGCACGAATCGAATTGAATACCCGCAGCCCTGTATCCGCGGAATTTCGCGACAAAAGCAGAACTTCTACTAGATGTTTGTCACTCAACTTATTGATATTTAATAATTTTTCAACAAGATAAAAGCCATCCCCCGGTTCTAGGGGAACCTCTTCCTGAGAAATTTGATAGTGACGATAAGCTTCCAACCCCTTCTGCTGATAAAGCTCATTGGAAATGCTCAGGTCAAACAGCGCGGTGGATGAGATACCCACAGTGAGGGGCTTTGCTATCGCCATTTTTTGCTCGCCAGATCGGTTGGTATGGTCTGTCGCAGACATGATTCAGGCGTCCAGATCAGGGATCAGCTCGCTCTCTAGCTGATGAATCGCATCTTTTAGTTTGAGTTTACGGCGCTTCAGTCTTTGGATACGCATATTGTCGTGGTGACGACTGGACATCAGGTGGTTAATCGTCACGTCTAGGTCTCGATGTTCTGTTTTCAGGGTCTCGAGCCAGCGCATACGCTGTTCCCGATCATCTTCTAAATCCAAAACGTATCCTCAGTTAAGGCGATTGGGTCTCAAAATCAGGAT
>JASMER010000118.1 GCA_030752195.1 Gammaproteobacteria bacterium | reverse complement strand
AACCCCCTGAGGAGCTTTGAGCCTCGATAAACCAGCGTGGTTTCAACACCTAGACGAGAGAAAAAAGAGGCAAATTCGACAGCTATGTACCCACCCCCCAAGATGGCAATGGACTCCGGAGCGTTTTGCATGGCGAAGACTTCGTTGGAGGTAATAGCATGCTCTGAACCACTAAAATCCGGGACATAGGGCCAGCCCCCAACTGCCAGTAAAATATGGCGAGCAGAGAAGATTTTGTCACCCACCTGGATTTCATTCGGGCCTACAAGTCGCGCGCGGCTTTCGAAAATCGCCACACCTGAGTTTTCAAGCAAAGATTGATATATTGATTTTAACCTATTGATTTCAATATCCTTATTTTGCTTTAGAACCTCCCAGTCGAAACGCGTATCCGAGCTCTCCCAGCCAAAACCTCTGCTGTCCTCAAAATCGTCCTTGTAATGCGCCGCATAGCTGTATAGCTTTTTAGGGACACAACCCACATTGACGCAAGTACCTCCGAAGTAGCGCTCCTCGGCGACTGCAACCCGAGCGCCTAAATTAGCCGCTGTACGGCTCGCGCGGACACCACCGGACCCCGCACCGATTACAAATAAATCATAATCATAGCTATCTAACTTCATGTTCATTCTTCAAATTCCGTATCTAACCGCCCAAGCTCTATTATGCCTGACCTCTGCCGGCAGCTGTAGAATCCACACCGGCGTAAACGCCAAGCCCAGCGCGCCATGAATCAACCATCCTTGTTTGACAATGAGCCCGATACCCCGACCCATGAGACATTTGTACTCGGCGTCTCTGAAATTCACTATGTCGCGAACGCATTCACACGACAGGAGGCTGACGCGTTGTTTCAGAACTTACTGAACCACATTCCCTGGCAGGCCGCCAGCTTGTCAATAGCCGGCAATCAACACTCGCTTCCTCGGCTCCAGTGCTGGATGTCAGATGAGGGGCGAACGTACAGCTACTCCGGATTGACACTCACCCCACAACCTTGGTACCCAGACGTATTGAGTATTAAAGCGAGGCTCATGCAGCTATGTGATCATTCTTTTAATTCGGTGCTTCTGAATCTTTATCGAGACGGCTCGGACAGCGTATCCTGGCACGCGGATGATGAAATAGAGCTTGGAACGAATCCGATTGTCGCCGCAGTTAGTTTGGGAGCAGAGAGGATTCTCGAGTTCAAACCGAAATTGAACTTTAAGGACCCTAAGAGGCGGATTGTGCTCGGGAATGGCAGCATTTTGATAATGGGCAAAAATCTACAGAACAATTGGCTACATCAATTACCTAAACTTTCAGGGCATATTGGCCCCAGAATCAGCTTGACCTTCAGGGAACACCTGTTCGGCGAAGCGCAAAAATGAGCCTAATCAGACTTCGCTAAACAAGCTATTATTCAGTTACCAGGTAACAGAGGGCTGTTATTCAGTTAGCTAACTAGGCTTTTTCACTCGCCAATTTCTGGCAGACTGGCGTAAACCATGGATCGATTCGACGTTTGTATTGCAGGCGCGGGCGTTGTTGGACTTGCTATAGCCCACCGGCTATTGGAAGCTTTCCCAAAGGCCTCGATAGTCCTGACAGAGCAGGAATCAGATTTCGGGCAACACACTAGCAGTCGCCTAAGCGAAGTCATTCACGCAGGCATTTACTATGCCTCCGGGAGCCTCAAGGCACGGCTATGCGTTGAAGGTAAAGTGGCTTTATATGCGTTTTGCGACAAATACCGGGTGCCTTATCGCAGAGTAGGAAAGTTGATCTTGTCAAATTCGAGTTGCGACCAAGCAATCACGGGGCTTGCGCACAGTGCGAAGTCAAACGGGGTTGACGATTTGGAATATTGGACTGAGGATCGTATTAAAATCGCGGAGCCTGCAGTCAGAGCATCACACGCGCTTTTCTCACCCAGTACGGGCATACTGGACTCTCACCAGTATATGCAAACACTCCTAACCCTGAACGAGCAAAGGGGCATGTTATACGCGCCGCGCACCAAAATAACCGCAGTACAGCCTTCTGGCCAGGGTTTTTGCGTAAAGGCAAGCATTAATAGTCGAATTAAAACAGAGGCGTATCGCTTCAATGCTAAATGGTTCATCAATAGTGCTGGCTTATGGTCGCAGCAACTTGCGGGGAAAATTGAGAATCTGCCAGCTTCCTCTGTTCCTAAGCAATTCCTGTGCAAGGGCGAGTATTTTGATTACCGGGGCACCAACCCTTTCACGCATCTGATTTATCCGTTGCCAGACCCCAAACTGTCAGGCCTAGGTATTCACAGTACTCAAGATCTCAGGGGACAATTGCGATTCGGACCGGATGCTGAGTATGTTGAAGAGGTTGACTATCGTGTCACACCAGATAAACACAGAGCTTTTGCCCGGGCAATACGAAATTACTTTCCGTCGCTTGAAGCTAACAAGCTAGTGCCTGCTTATGCCGGCATACGTCCAAAAATAAATGGACCGGATGAGAAGCCCGGTGATTTCATAATTGCAGGCCCGCAAGATTCAGGTATCCCGGGCCTGATTCAACTTTTTGGTATCGAATCTCCAGGACTCACAGCTAGCCTCAGCATTGGAAGTTATGTATCGAGATTAATAGGGGAAGTATCCCTCTGATTTAGATGCAATTATAGACTTCATGATCTGTGTCTTCGAGCTTCAGCAGGTATTGTTATCAACGCCGATTGTCACCGCCCGTTCAGAGACACAGACTTTCCTTATGCACAGGCTCTCTAAAACGGCTCTCAGCACGCGGCAACCAATTAAATAGACACTACAAGCTCTCGCCCTGATTATCTGGACCCGAACCCTCCCCTCAATTAGGGCCTCAGACCCAGAGGCAAACGGGCCCACTGCCGCAAGAGTGACTCCATGATCAGCTGGGGATTAGGATTTGTACTGCCCGCCAATTGTCGTCGACCATCTAGCGCGGATTGATAAAAACTGAGTAGCACTTCCATCTGCATTTTTCTGTTTTGGTCAGCCTGATCTAACGCCTGAATCAATCGTGATACAGGCGAACCTTCGAGATTAGTGGCTGATGTGCCCGTGACCGCAGATTTAACCAGGAGTGTCGAAAGATTCAGCAGGTAGCCTATAGAGGCATGCTCTCCAAGCTTGGCAGCCTTAGTAACACACTGCCGAATTGAACAATGACCAGTAAGTACGCCACACACGTCGGCGATAAAACTTTGCTGCACTGCAAAAGCGTCACTGCTGGCAAGCTCAAGTGCCTTGAGAGGCTGATTATCCGCTGCAACCAGCAGTTTCACCTCATCCTCGTTGTCCAGAAGCTGTTTCTGTAGCCACTCCAGCGAGTCTTCAAAACGCGGGACCTCGAACTGCAGACGCTGGCAGCGTGACTTGATTGTTGGCATCATTGCGGAGGCTGACTCGGTAACCAGCAAGAGATAACTGTCCGGATTAGGCTCTTCGAGAGTTTTCAGCAAAGCGTTTGCTGCACTCGGATTCATCTGATGTGATTGCTCGATGATCACAATTTTCGGACCACCGGCGTGACTGGTCATGGAGAGAAATTCAGTAGCCTCGCGAATTTGATCAACTTTGACGGCCCGGGAAGTCCCTTCAGGTCGAATTCGATGTAAGTCTGGATGCTGATTTTTAGAACTCAAAAGACATTGTTTACATTCATTACATATTCGACCTGCTTTGGGTTGAATACAGAGCAACAACTGGGCAAGCTTTTCAGCGAAAAATTGCAAGCCCAACCCCGCGGGACCGGCAATCAGATAGGCATGAGCAAGCTGATTATTTAGGCGGAGCCTGTCCAACCTTCGCCAGTGAGCTTCCTGCCAGGGAAAAGGGACCTGGGAAATGAGGTGTTCTTTGTTACTCATCAAGATAAACCTGCATTTTTTCCTCCAGCGCGGACCGCAGAGTCTGCTTCACCGCTTCCCTCGGCCGGCTTGCGTCGATGACTAAACATCGGGCTCTATCACGTGAAGCAATGTTTTGATAGCCTTCTCGCACGCGCTGAAAAAACTCAAGCTTCTGACTTTCAATCCTGTCTAATTGTCCACGCTGGCGCGCACGCTCTAGGCCAATGCGTGCATCAAGATCAAAGATTACAGTTAAATCGGGCCTTAAATTTTCCTGCACTAGCCTCTCCAGCTGACTGATCAGTTTTGTGTCCAAGCCTCTTCCCGCCCCCTGATAGGCATAGGTCGCGTCAGTGAAACGATCGCAGAGAACCCACATACCTTCAGCGAGTGATCGCTTAATTTTGGTGTTAAGGTGTTGTGCGCGGGCAGCAAAAATGAGCAATAATTCGGTAATGGCATCCATCTCTTCGTCATGACGTCTTAATAGGAGCTCGCGAATTTCTTCCGCCAATAATGTTCCACCTGGCTCTCTAGTGAGGATATAGTCAACATTCCTTTCAGAGAGAAACTCCTCAATCACCTCTATATTAGTGCTTTTCCCCGCACCTTCCACTCCTTCAACAGTGATAAACAGTCCTTTTCGACGCACTACTGCTTCCCACTTTCAGGTGTTCTCTGAAACCGGTTGACCGCAGCGTTATGCTCCTCAAGCGACACGGAGAATTGGTGGGTCCCATCCCCGCGAGAAACGAAATACAGCGAGTCTCCGGGGTCCGGATTGAGGCTGGCAATAATTGAACTTTCACCCGGCAAGGAGATCGGGGTAGGTGGTAGGCCATTTATTCGATATGTGTTGTATGGCGTCGGCGTTTGCAACTGCTGACGCGTAAGATCGCCGTCGAATTCTCGGCCCAGGCCATAGATGACTGTAGGGTCAGACTGAAGCCGCATTCCCTGTTCCAGTCGCCTGATAAAAACACCCGCGATTTGTCCCCGCTCACTCTGCGCGTTTGATTCTTTCTCGATAATCGATGCGAGAGTAAGTGCTTCGTAGGAGTTCGTGAATGGCAGTGCTCCCAGTCGCTTCTCCCACTGGGACTTCACTATTACTTCCTGGCGCTCTCTGGCCCGTCTTAATAACTCGAGATCAGTTGTTCCCCACTCATAGAAATAAGTGTCCGGATGCAGCATGCCTTCTGGGTGACTCACTTCCAGCCCCAGATTAGCAGCCAACGCTTCAGGAGTAATGCCATCAAGCGTAGTCTTTAGACCTGGTGCGGAAGACATGGCGACCATCACGTCGGAAAAGCGCCAACCTTCAATAAAAGTAATGCGATATTGAAGTACCTCTCCGTCAACCAGCATCTGCAGGATATCCGCC
>JASMER010000117.1 GCA_030752195.1 Gammaproteobacteria bacterium | reverse complement strand
CAACAAACAGCGGTTGGGGATGACTTGGCTGAAGCGTCCGGATTTGCTGGACCAGCTGAAGTTGAGTCAGGAACAGCAAGCATTATTGGAAGAATTTCAACAAGAGTATTGGGCGGACAGAGCGTGACCCGGTGCTTCATTCAGGTCAGGAGTTGAGCAAGATGAGCAAAAACAAGGTCATCGAAGAGATCGAAACCGAGCAGATGGGAAAGAAGCTTCCCGAATTCAGCCCCGGAGACACAGTGGTGGTCCAGGTCAAGATCAAGGAAGGCGATCGCGAGCGACTGCAGGCCTTCGAAGGAGTCGTCATCGGCAAGCGTAATCGCGGCCTCAACTCTTCCTTTACCGTTCGTAAGATCTCGCACGGTGTGGGTGTGGAGCGAACTTTCCAGACCTTCAGTCCGCTTGTAGACAGCGTCAAGCTTAAGCGTCGCGGTGACGTGCGCCAGGCAAAACTGTATTATCTTCGCGAACTGACCGGCAGAGCGGCGCGAATTTCTGAAAAACTCGACAAAAAGACCGGCGATCAGGCCTAGCAGACCATGCTTCGACTGGCGGAGCATAACATTGACCGTGACAATGAGAAGGCCGCTTCGGCATCCTTCTCATTTTTGTTTCCGGCCCCGCAAAACCTTACACTGGGGCTCTAGCTTGGTACCAGACCGGTCAGAAAGCAGGTGGTCGTCAATCATTGATTGCGCCTGCCGACACCCTTAATGATTTGCTTATTTACTTTGACGCCGGCCCCTGCCGGTCGAGAGAGAGAACGCTATGCGAATGACGATCCAAAAGGTCCGGTTGCTTATAGGAGTGTTGTCGAGTCTGTTTCTGATCAGCCCGGCTTCAGCACAGGGTGACCAGTCTCTTCGTGGTAAGCTGGAGCAGGCTATCGAAGTGGCCTCTCAGAATCAATTGAAGATTGTGTCCCTGAATCAGACAGCCCTGCCCAATATTTTTGAGGTTGAGCTCAATACAGGAGAAGTGCTCTACAGCGATATCTCTGGTGATTATCTGTTTGCGGGCGACATGTATGCCACAAGCCCGAGTGGGCTGACCAATCTGTCGGCGAGTTCGCGGCAGCAACGCGCACTGGACAAGATTGCTGCCATCCCTGAAGACGAAATGATCGTGTTCACGCCGGATACTGTGAAGGCAAGCATTACGGTGTTTACCGACGTAGACTGTACCTACTGCCGCGCTCTGCACGGTGATCTGGAAGAGCTTATGGCTTACGGTATTGAAGTCCGGTATCTCGCCTACCCGCGCGGCGGGCAGGCAGCAACTTCCTACGACAAGATGATCTCGGTCTGGTGTTCGGATGATCGTAAACAGTCCCTAACCCTCGCCAAGGAGGGAGAAGACTTGCCAGCAGTCGCCTGCGACACGCCGATTCTGGATCACTATCAACTGGGTAACGAGCTTGGTATCAGCGGTACGCCTGCACTGGTTTTTTCTGATGGTCGCCTGGTCCCTGGGTATATGGACAGTGAAAGACTGGCCGCCATGCTCGGTCTAAACTGAGCACGCCCGCACGGGAGAGGTGGTCAGGCTGTTGCTCTGAGAGTACGCTGCCTGCACCATCAATTTCCCGGTCCAAGGCAGGGAAGTGATGCCTGATCACCTTCCGGACTTCCCGTTTTAAACTGCTGAAAATGAGGCGGTTGTCTGGATCAAGAGCACAATAGAAGAGCACTATCTTGAGCGGGAAAAATAAAGAGATTTTGTCTGTCGGCATCTGCGGTCTCGGCACTGTGGGTGGTGGTACGCTGTCGCTGCTAGAGCAGAATGCCCGATTGATCACGGCGCGTGCTGGCTGTCCAATCAGGGTTACCCATGTTGCAACGCGGACACCGAAGCCGGATCTTTGCGGGCAGGTTGCCCAGACTGGTTCAGATCCGCTCGCAATCACGTCAGACCCTGAGATTGACGTGGTGGTGGAAACCATGGGTGGCTACGATGTGGCCTTCGAGGTGATCCAGCGCGCCCTGAGCAACGGCAAGCATGTGGTGACAGCGAACAAAGCCCTGATTGCGGAGAGAGGCAACGAGCTGTTCGCACTGGCAAGCGCCAATGAAGTCGTGCTTGCTTTTGAAAGCGCGGTGGCTGGCGGAATTCCGATAATCAAAGCCTTGCGGGAGGGGTTGGCAGCCAACGACATCGAGTGGCTAGCAGGCATTATCAATGGAAC
Organism: Gammaproteobacteria bacterium; assembly: GCA_030752195.1. GTDB lineage: Bacteria > Pseudomonadota > Gammaproteobacteria > Pseudomonadales > Pseudohongiellaceae > UBA9145. Next base: position 3,102 of record JASMER010000117.1, on the reverse strand, counting down.
TGGGAATTTTATTCTGTCCGAAATGTCGGCCAAGCAGAGTGAGTTTTCGGAGGTGCTTCAGCGAGCGCAGGAGCTTGGTTACGCCGAAGCAGATCCGACCTTTGATGTGCAAGGCATTGATGCGGCCCACAAGCTGACAATCATGAGCGCTATCGCGTTTGGCATACCACTACAGTTTGAGAAGACCTACACCGAGGGCATCAGCGGCATCTCACCGGCCGACATAAGCTTTGCCGAAGAGTTGGGGTATCGGATCAAGCATCTCGGTATTGCCAGGAAAACGGCCCGTGGAGTGGAGATGCGGGTGCACCCTACGCTGGTTTCCAGCACTAGCCTGCTGGCAAACGTCAACGGCGTCGGTAATGCAGTTATGGTGCAGGGAAATTTTGTAGGGTCTACTCTGTACAGCGGTCCCGGCGCCGGAGCTGAAGCAACAGCATCAGCAGTGGTCGCTGATCTGATCGACCTAGCAAGAGATCGGCTGGCTGGTGTCAAATCTCCGGTTCGCCCGGCGCTGGGCTCTTCTCAAACAGGCTCTTCGCTGGACGTACTGCCGATCGAACAGATTGAGGTCGGATATTATTTGAAGATCCTCGTGCTGGATAAGCTTGGGGTCATGGCAAAACTCTCTGCTGTTCTGCAGCGGCGGGGCATAAGTATCGAGGCAATTATTCAGAAAGAATCTGAGAATTCTGAAACCGTGCCTGTTGTCATTCTTACGCAAGTGGTTCGAGAGCAGGAACTCAATGCCGCGCTGGACGCGCTCGCTGAACTCGATGAGGTCACCGGGCCGGTCACCCGTATTCGGATTGAGCCCTTTGATGGAGAGGCGTAGCCTGCCAATACAGTGAAATATATCAGTACCCGAGGCGGCGGGACGCCGCAGTCATTCGAGCAGGTGTTGCTGACCGGTCTGGCCCCGGACGGTGGGTTGTATGTCCCCGTTGAGTTGCCGTCGTTCAGTTCGGAACAGATCGCTTCCTGGCGTGATCTCAGCTACGTTGATTTGGCCCTTGAAGTCATTTCACCATTTATCGGAGATGCGCTGTATCCCGAGGAACTGAAACGGATTATCACCGAAAGCTATACAGATTTCGGTCACCCGGATGTGGCACCGCTTATCACGCTCAGGGAGAATGAATACCTGCTCGAGCTCTACCATGGCCCAACTCTCGCATTCAAAGACTTTGCGTTACAGGTGCTCGGTCGACTGTTGGATCATGTCCTGACGAAGAACGACCAGCGGGTGGTGATTCTGGGAGCGACTTCTGGTGACACTGGCTCGGCAGCGCTGGAGGGATGCCGTCACTCAGAGCGGGTAGATATCTTCATACTCCATCCGCATCATAGGGTCTCAGAAGTGCAGCGCCGCCAGATGACAACGGTGCCTGGTGAAAATGTCTTCAATCTAGCAGTCGAAGGAAATTTTGATGACTGCCAGCGCATAGTCAAGGCCGCCTTTTCTGATCAGTCGTTCCTGCCTGATGATTGTCAGCTTGTTGCCGTCAACTCAATCAATTGGGCGCGCATCCTCATGCAGATCGTCTACTATTTTGCGGCGGCGCTCAGGCTGGGCGCGCCGGACAGGCAGGTGTCTTTTTCAGTGCCAACCGGGAATTTCGGAGATATCTATGCTGGCTATCTGGCCAAGCAGATGGGATTGCCGGTCGACCAGCTCGTGGTCGCGACCAATCAGAACGACATCCTGCATCGCTTCATCAGCAACAACGACTACAGCAAGACGCAGTTGAGCAAGACCTATTCGCCCAGTATGGACATTCTGGTTTCCAGTAATTTTGAGCGCTACCTGTTTGATCTGTTTGGGCGCGATTCGGCGCAGCTGACTGACTTTATGCTCAGATCTAGTAAGGAACGTCTTAGCGTCAGTGAATCACAGTGGCAGGCTGTTAAAGAGATTTTTGATAGTGCCAGCGTCAGCGATGAGACCACCTGTCGGGTCATCAGCGAAACTGCTGCCGAATTGGATAAGCTGCTTGATCCTCACACAGCAATCGGCGTGGAATCCGGGCGTTTGACCCGGAAAAACCCGCAGGTGCCCATGATTACTCTGGCGACAGCGCATCCCGCAAAATTCAGCGAAGCCATTACAGTTGCCGGGCTGGATCTGCCGGAACTGCCTGCTCACCTTGCCGATTTGTTTGAGCGGGAAGAGCGATATTCGGTGATCGCCAATGATCTTGGAGAAGTCTCCGCCTTCATCAGCGCAGCGCTCGGCCAGCAAGCTTTAATGCGACCATGACACGACTGCAGCGGCGAAGCCCCGATGAAGGCTTAACACTTCCCGCAGCGATGCATCCCCTGCTGCAGCGGGTATACCGCCAGCGCGGCCTCACTGGTGAGCAGGAACTGGACCTGGCACTGGCGAACCTTATTCCTCCTCATGAATTGCTCGGGATGACGACTGCCGTAGATTTGCTGGTTGCGGCGCTGGATCATCAGCGCCGGATTCTGATCGTATCCGACTTCGATGCAGACGGCGCAACCAGTTGTGCGCTCGCAATCTGTGCCTTGCAGGACTTCGGCTTTCGTCACGTTGATTATATTGTTCCCAATCGATTCGACTTCGGCTACGGCTTAACGCCTAAAATTGTTGACGAGTTGGCTAAGGCAAAGGAGCCGGATCTAATCATTACCGTAGACAATGGGATTTCGAGTGTTGCCGGTGTTGATGCAGCCAAGCGAATCGGCAGTCAGGTTCTCATCACTGATCATCACCTTGCCCCGGAGACACTGCCGGAGTCTGACGCTATTGTGAACCCTAATCAGCAAGGCTGTTCTTTCAAAAGCAAGGCCATTGCCGGCGTGGGCGTGATTTTTTACGTGATGTTGGCGCTCAGGGGCAGACTGCGCGAACTCGGGCGGTTTGAAAGCGGCCTGTCCGAACCTAATATGGCCTCGCTGCTTGATCTGATCGCATTGGGTACGATCGCTGACGTCGTCCCGCTCGACCATAACAACAGGATCCTGGTTGCGGAGGGGCTGCGCAGGATAAGAGCAGGTAAAGCAAGGCCTGGTATTCAGGCACTGTTGCGGGTGGCTGGCAAGAACACGACCGCGCTCACGGCTTCAGACCTGGCCTTT
>JASMER010000116.1 GCA_030752195.1 Gammaproteobacteria bacterium | reverse complement strand
GGGGTGCAGACAGTGCTGCAAGGATAGAAGCTAAGAAATTGATATAGAAAGATATTTGCTCGGCCTAACGGATCTGGTTCTACCTAATCGCACCGCTTTTAATGACTGACATACTTATTAGCATTTTTGCATTGATTGTGACTCTGGGTATTCTTGTTACCATTCATGAGTTCGGTCATTTTTGGGTGGCGCGCCGCTGTGGCGTAAAAGTCCTCCGCTTTTCGATCGGATTTGGTAAGGCGGCTAAATCTTGGATTGGGAAGGATGGTGTTGAATATGTCATTGCCCCTATCCCTCTCGGCGGGTACGTCAAAATGCTCGGTCAGGAAGACACCAGTCTTCCTGAGCAGAATGCTATCCCGCAGAGCGAGCGTCATAAGTATTTATCCTGCAAGCCTTTGTGGCAAAGAATGGCCATTGTGGCAGCAGGCCCTGCTGCAAACTTTCTGCTTGCGATATTTGTGTTCTGGCTGATCCACGTCAGCTACGGCGTTAGTGGAATTGCCCCTGTGGTCAACGGAGTGTTGGGTGAATCCGCGGCGGAGACTGCCGGATTGCGTGAGGGAGATGAAATCCTGTCCGTAGATGGTGAGCCGACGGTCATCTGGCAGCAGGTCACACTTCAATTGCTGGCGCGTCTTGGGGAAACCGGCTTAGTCAAGCTGACGGTGGCTTCACCAGAGACAGGTCGACTGCGGGAGGTACAGATCCCTGTCCGGAACTGGCTGGGTGGCGAAACTGAGCCCAATCCGATTGCTGATCTCGGCATTGTTCAGTTTGAAATCCCGGCACTGATCGCTGACGTGATCTCAGGCGGCCGGGCAGAAGCGGGTGGGCTCCTTCCAGGAGATGAGATTCTGTCGGTGAATGGCGAGTCAATACGCGGCTGGACGCATTGGGTGGAACTGGTTAGGGCGAATCCGGAACTCTCTCTGGATGTTGTAGTCAAACGAAACGAGCGATCGCAGGGGCTGTTAATCCGACCAGAGCGAGCGGTTTTGCCTGACGATACCGTGATTGGAAGGATTGGTGCTTCGGTGCGTCCGACCAGCTTAACAGACATATTGCCTGCAGAGCATCGCCGTGAATTACAGTTCACTTTGTTGGGGGCGTTGCGCCCTGCACTAGAAGAGACCTGGAATAAATCCATTTTTGTTGTGGATTCTGTCAAGAAAATGGTGATCGGGCTGATATCTGTTAAGAATATCAACGGGCCGATCACAATAGCGCAGGTTGCCGGTGAGACTGCCAGTTATGGTCTGGATGTGTATCTGGGCTTCCTGGCATTACTCAGCATCTCACTGGGTGTGCTCAATCTGCTGCCTATCCCAGTGCTCGATGGGGGGCACCTTTTGTACTATTCGATAGAAGCGGTCATCAGACGGCCAGTTCCGGAACGGATTCAGGCCTGGGGGCTGCAGCTGGGGTTGCTGCTTATTTCCGGAGTGATGGCGCTAGCCATCTACAACGATATAAGCCGTTTGCTGTGACGTTTATTTACTCTCGCCATTGAAGTCGCGCTGACTTTGTAGGAATAAAGAATTGAACACAAGAAAACTGGCGATCGCAATGTTGTTGGCGCTCGGTCTTCCTGCCGTTGCCAAAGCCCAAGAGTTCACCGTCGCCGACATCATTGTCGACGGCTATCAGCGTATTTCACCCGGCATCATTTACAACCTGCTTCCGATTGGTATCGGTGATGTCGTCACTGAACGTACCGCTGCTGAGGTCATCCGTTCGCTGGTCACCTCAGAATACTTCGATGAAATCGAAGTGGCACGAGAAGGCAATATTCTTGTGATCACGGTTCTCGAGCGCCCTTCCGTCGCCGAAATAACCGTCGAGGGCAACAGTGTCCTCGAGACGGAAGATATTATTGAAAATATGGCGACAGCTGACATCGCTGAGGGCCAGATTTTTACCCGCGCTGCGCTCGAGGCAATTCAGCAAGGTATACAGGAAGTTTATTCTTCCCGCGGGCGCTACGGCGCATCAGTCGAAGTGACCGTTGAAGATCTGCCCCGAAATCGGGTTGCCATCAGCCTTGATATTAACGAGGGTGAAGAGTCCCGGATAAGGCACATCAATATCGTTGGAAATGAAGCTTTTGATGAAGAGGAGCTTCTCGGATTGTTTGAGCTAGGTACCAAGCCCTGGTATTTGCTACTCAGTAGGAAAGACCGTTATTCAAGAGAGCAGTTCTCCGGCGACCTGGAGAGACTTGAGTCGTTTTACCTGGACAATGGCTATGTCGAATTTATCGTTGAATCCACGCCAATTTCGATCACGCCGGACCGCAAGGAAGTCTATATTACTATCAACGTCAGTGAAGGTGATCAGTACACCGTCAGCGAGGTCGACCTGGCTGGTGATCTGGTTGATGCCGAGGCGCTATTGCGCGCCGCCATTTTCGTTCAGCCTGGCCAGATTTTTTCCCAATCACTGGTGACTGGAACCGAAGAGATCATGGTGCAATTCTTAGGCAATCTTGGGTACGCATTTGCAGAGGCCACGGGCGTTCCGGAAGTCAATGAGGAGGACGAAACTGTTGAAGTGACTTTCTTCATTGAGCCCGGAAACCGCACTTATGTAAACCGGATCAATTTTTCTGGAAATCTGTCAACTGCCGATGACGTGCTCCGTAGGGAAATGCGTCAGTTAGAAAGTGCGCCAGCCTCCAGTATTCAAATAGAGCAATCCAAAGTTCGTCTTGAAAGGCTTGGATATTTCGAGAGTGTGGAAGTGGAAACCGAGGAGGTCCCCGGTACTGAAGATCAGGTGGATGTTAATTACGACGTGGTTGAGCAAAATTTCGGTGCGGTCAGCTTTCAGGTTGGCACCGGTGGCGGTGGTAACTTCTTCATCAGTTCGAATCTCCAGGCGCAAAACTTTCTAGGCACCGGCCGAACGGTTGGCGTTGGCGTTAACCGGAGCCGATTCCAGAGTGGCTTGAACTTTCAATATGTAGATCCTTATTTCACGCCAGATGGTGTGTCTAGGGGGTTTAATATCTTCGCCAGAGAAATTGATTCTCCGTTTAACGTATCCGCTTTCAATACGACATCTTTTGGTGGTTCTGTAAGTTTCAGTTATCCCCTAAGTGAGATCTCTGCGTTGGGTGCAGATCTTGGCTTTACTCATACAGAGCTTGGGACTGGTACTGGCTCTGTACAAGAAATTATTGCTAGCCCAAAACTCATTGATGGCATCGACAGTTACGTGATTCAACCTGCAAACTCCAATCCTTTTGAAGGGCCCGTGCGAGATGCCATTCTCGGAAGTGTTATTGATTTAAGGCCGGATCAGTTGCGGACGCCAACCGACCCCGGCTTTGTGGACAGATTTGGTGACACCTTTGACAATATTTCAATCACAGGACGATGGTTTAGAAACACCCTCAACAGGGGCCAATTGGCTACCGACGGGGCATCTCATAATATTGGTATAGAAGTGACCTTGCCTGGGAGCGACCTGGAGTACGCGAGGATTAACTATACAAATCAAATCTATTGGCCTTTGAGCTTTGCCCGTAACTGGGTTATCGGTCTGCAAACCAACCTAGGATATGGTTTTGGCTACGGCGAGAATAGCGAGATGCCATTCTTCAACAACTTCTTTGCCGGCGGTTTGATCCAAGGGGGTGGAAGAGTTCGAGGTTATGAAGAGAATAGCTTGGGGCCGAACAGCACCGCTGGCGCCAGATACCTTACGGAAGGCCCGATCACCCTGCTTCGCGACGACAATGGGGACATCATCACCGACATTGCCGGCAACGCTAGTTTCGCCCGTGAGTTTGGCTATCAGACTGAAGCCTTGGTAGACGAAGCGGGTAACCCTAGACTAGATGCGAGCGGAAATCCTGAAGTGGCACTGGCGGTACAAAACTTCTTTCTCGATAGGGATTTTGACAGTTTCGGTGGTAACATACTGACCACTGCAACGTTGGAGCTGATTTTTCCGCTGCCCTTTGTGCCCAATCAGAATCAGGTGCGGTCAGCCTTTTTTATTGACGCTGGAAACGTTTTCTCGTCAAATTGCACTGAACGGACGCGATTGCTCAATAATTGCTCGAATTTCGACATCGGTGAAATCCGCTATGCGGCGGGGCTTTCGATTACCTATCTGTCGCCGTTCGGGCCCTTGACATTTTATGTGGCTGCACCTTTCGGTAAGGAAGGTGACGACACCAAGACATTCGATTTTACCGTCGGGGTTTTTTAATCCAGTGAGCGGCGTAGGTAATTGTTGAAACTGAGCGTTTCCGGCCTGGTTGGGAGTGCTTCGGACTTTTGGAGATACGTAGAGTGAATACGCGACAGATTCTGCTGGTTGGTTTGGCTTTGGCATTTTTTGCACAGGGTGCGGTTGCGCAGGATACCAAAATTGGGGTTCTGAACGCGCTACAGGCGCTCTTCAATTCCGATTCCGCACAGGTCGTTCAGACTGAGCTGGAACAGGACTTCGCGTTGGACGAAGCCCGCGCGACCGAGCTGACAGAGCAGCTTCAGACTCTGCAGTCAGAGTATCAGCAGAATGAGGCGGTCATGACTGAAGATGAGATTCGGCGAATGAACGCTAACGCTCAGGATTTGCAGGTGCAGCTTCAACTTATTCAGGAGAGAGTGCAGCAAGCGCTTCAGGAGAAGAATCAGCAGTTTCTTGCGAGCATGCAGAACGAGTTGGCCGCCGCAGTCACAGACGTTGTTGCGGAAGGTGGCTTTGATCTAATATTGAACGCCGATACGGCTCCTTACTTTGCGCCTGTTCTAGATATAACTGCCCGGGTAACCGCGAAACTTAATGAGCGTGCGGCTGCTGCTTCTAGTAATTAGATCGAAGCAAGTCGCTGTTGTAAGTGTCAGGTGACACATGAAAAGCTACTCGCTTGGAGAAATAGCAAGTCGGCTGAACCTGCGGCTCATCGGAGACCCTGACTGTCAAATTCAGGGTCTTGGCACTCTCGCTAGTGCGAAAATAGGGGACATCAGTTTCCTCAGTAACATTTCTTATCTCAGGCAGCTGGCGAAAACCAGCGCCTCTGCGGTTATCGTAGAGGAAAGTCAAGCTGACCTTGTTCCGACAAACGCGCTAATAGCGGAGCAGCCTTACGTCGCCTTTGCCAATGTTTCGCAGTTGTTTGTTGAGCAATCCGAGGTTGCAGCGGGTGTGCATGCTTCTGCTAATGTTGCCAATTCGGTATCTCTTGGAGAAGGGGTTTATATCGGTGCCAATGCGGTCATAGAGAGTGATGTTGAGATTGGGGCGCACAGTTCAGTTGGCCCGGGCACTTTCATCGGTCGTGGTGTGCGCTTAGGTGAGAACTGTAGGTTGCATGCTCAGGTGACTCTTTACCACGAAGTTC
>JASMER010000115.1 GCA_030752195.1 Gammaproteobacteria bacterium | reverse complement strand
CAGATTGGATAGCTCTCGCCGTGCGCAACCATGACCATCTGCAACGGCCAGGAGAAAGACGCTAAAGCGGCGTTAAGTGCCATACCTGCCGCGATAGCAGTGCCAATAACCCCGATCAGATAAGCCACCAGAGATTTCAAACCCAGCTGTTCTTTGATGACCCCCATCGTGGCTAAATTAGTAGCCGGGCCGGTCAACATAAATACCAGAGCAGCACCCGGTGATATCCCTGCAAACAGGAGGCCGGCAGCCACCGGTGTCGAAGCCGTGGCGCAGATGTACATGGGCAAACCCACCAACACCATAACCAGCATTGCCAGCACACCGTCGCCCCATTGCAAAAAGAACGACTGAGGCACCAGGGCGGTGATCACCGTGGCCGCGACTAAGCCAATAGTCAGCCATTTGGCTGTATCAGAAATCATGCGCCCATAGCCATACTTCACAGCCAGTATCAGACGCTCATCCAGTGGCAACTGCTGCTCACCAGTTGGGGTCTGCTTGCTGCAGCAGCTGCCGCAGCTGCTCTCGGCTTCGCGGGTGGCTTGCTCACCCCGATCCAGCGCATTCACCAGTATGCCCGCCACAATCGCACTGCTGAGCGCTCCGATAGGGCGGGCAATCGCGAATATCGGCCCAAGAACCGCATAAGAGAAGGAAATAGAATCGACCCCAGTTTCAGGGGTAGCCACTAAAAAGGACGAGGTGGCGCCTTTAGAAGCCCCAGCCTTGCGGATTGCTAAAGCAGTAGGGATCACGCCGCAGGAACACAGCGGAAGTGGCGCACCGATAAACGCGCCTTTAAGGATGGAGACTATTCCCGGCTCAGCCAGCTGCTTCTCCACCCAACTGCTGGGGATGACCTGCCGGATTATGCCGGCCAGCAGATAACCCATCAGCAACCACGGGGCACTTTCAATGACGAGATCCCAGAATATGCGTAAAAATTCCATTAGTTGACCCCCCCGGTAGCCGCGAGGCCGCCGTTATCTAGCACTTCTAAAATTGAGCAGTGCGTCGCTTTTTCCAGGCCTCCATCACAGTTATCCAGTAAGCGACTCAACACTTTCTGCATGGCTTTGAGTTCCGCCATTTTGCGACTGACCTCATGCAACTTATTTCGGGTAATGTCTGTGACTTCCTGGCAACTGTGACTCGACCGATCGAGTCTGATTGAAAGCAGCTGTGCAATGTCTTCCAGCGAAAACCCGATATTCCGAGCCGTTTTCACAAATGCTGCCCGATTGACATCGGCAGCGCTGTACAATCGGTAGCCGGACTCACTGCGCTCGCTGGCCTCGATGAGCCCGTGTTTTTCATAAAACCGAATTGTGTGCGTCGACAGACCAATTCGCCCTGCCAGCTCGCTGATTTTCAACATTTGGCGGTTACCTTTAATTCCCGGAGGTTAAGTATAAGCTTAGAGGTAACTCTAAGGTCAACTTTCCCGTTGGCCGCTAACCGGCAACTTTCAGCTGCACTCTGAGGACCCCTAGGCTTTCAGGGTCCGCTCTATCCAGCCGCCTATATCAACAATCTGCTGGGGGCACACGGCATGCTCCATCGGGTAGACGACATACTCCGGGTTAAATCCGAATTTCTGCAGCGTCGCCACACTCTGTCTGCCGAGTGACTCTGGCACCACAGGATCTTCGCTTCCGTGGCAAATCAACATGGGTAGCCCCTGCTGCACTGGATTAACAGCAACTGTCGCAGCTGTAGCAAAATAGGTTGAAAGTGCCATTATCCCTGCCAGCCGATGCGGAAAGGTTAGCGCTGCCTCGAAGCTCACCGCCCCGCCCTGGGAAAACCCTGCAACCATAATTCTCTCACTGGGCAAGCCGCGCTCCATTTCACGGTCAATAAGATCATGGACCCAATCTGCCGACTGGCGAAGCTGGTCGGTATCTACATGCCGATCGACGTCAATTTGCTTGATGTCGTACCAGGCTGGCATGACAAACCCATTGTTGATCGTTACCGCAATAGAGGGCGCATGGGGAAAAACAAATCGCACGCCGAGGCCGGCTGGCAACTGAAGTTGAGGCACAACAGGTGCAAAGTCGTTGCCGTCAGCACCCAAACCGTGTAGCCAGATAATTGCGGCCCCGACCGATTCTCCCTGAGGATATTCGATCTCAACTGCGGGTAGATATGTCACGTTTTTGTCCTCCGATGGCAATCATACTAAGTGCGTGGGTTATGCAAATAACCTTTGTTATCTAACATTCTAATTTCGCGGCTTGGAAGTGGTATTAGGATTTTGTGAGCCAGCAGCTCTTCCTGCTGTTCCTGAAAGATCCTATCTGCTTTTCATTGTCCCATTCACAGTCCAATTGACAAAGCCCCATCACCGATACACGCTGTGGTTACCGACGCAGAGATTTGCAGTAGCTGATAAAGCTGAATTAACATCCCGATCATGAAAAACGCTCTAGTTCTGCTGTTGACTGCCTATTTTCTTAAATTTGGCACCATCGTCCAAGCTGAGGAGGCTACCAGAGAAAATATACTCGGGTCGTGGGAAGGCCCCCTGGTAATTGGCCGCGACAACATGAAGCTTGCCTTCACCTTTACCCTTCAAGGTGAAGAGGTAGCTGCCGTCCTGACAAGTAGCGGCCTAGGAATTTACGGGATGCCTGCGGATACGGTTATCGTTGATGACCGAAGAATCACGATCCGTATTCCAAGGCTGGACCTAGAGTTCACCGGCGTCGCGCGGATGACCACGTCTGGAGCAGTATTGCGAATCGATGGCGACTGGTTTCAGTACAGCGAGATGGTACCCGTCGTTTTACGTCCGGTAGAAAATCCCAGCTTTTAACACTTGAGTGAAATGATCGGGCCAGCTAACGACATGAAGCGAAAATTCTCCATCACAAAATAACCTTAACAGCCTAATTGTTTCAAGCATACCCTGTCGAAAAGTTAGCTTCATTCTTCGCTGCAACCTTCTTGGGGCAAAGAATTGCTACCGGCCATTCAGATTAGCTTGAAGTGTACTCAAGGTAAGGCAGGTAGCCCGTTTCTGACAATATTGGATTTTGCCAGTTGCAGCGCTTTGCCCAGCGGGCACAACATGCCTATACTTGCGCTTCCCAGACAGCGACATTTAGGTTGACTGATGCACTTCAGAGAACGCTACTACGTTGCCTATAGGACGCTTATCAGTGTGCTGATGAGCTGTCTGCTGATGGTCAGTCCACTGGGGGCAACGACCATTCTCGGCATGAACATCGATGAAGTGGCGCAGGGCGCTGAAATCATCTTCGAAGGGAAAGTAGTCGAACACAACGTCCGAGAAAATGACATGGGCATGATTGTGACCTACGTCACCTTCAGAATTGAAGAATTGATCAAAGGCGAGTATGACGAACAATTGCTGGAACTGAAATTCACCGGCGGCAGGCTGGATGAGCAAATCATGGAGGTCAGTGGCCTACGCATACCGAGTCCCAATGAAGAGGGCATTTACTTCGTGGAATCCGTTAATCGCAATTTGGTCAATCCTCTGCTGGGATGGTCTCAGGGACATTACCTGATTTACGAACAGAACGGAGAGCGCAGAGTCAGCACCGTTAATAACAGGCCAGTAACGAACGTTTTATCTACGCAATCTGTGCCGGTGGCCCTGCGAAGACCCGTCAGCGTCATCGATGGCGACACCGACCCGGCTACTGGCGTGGTGGCACCCAGCCAGATACTGGATTCAGATCAGGCACTAACGACTGAGTCATTTAAAGCCAAGGTTCGTGCCCTTTTTGATAACTGACAAAAGGGGCTCGCCGCGATGTCTGCCGCGCCGGCCAAGGCCGACCCCCTATCAAGGCCACACTGAATGCGCACGCTATTGTGAGCTCCAAGTGCTTCATTCTTCTCTCCATTATCAAACCCAATGGATCAAACCGACTCATCTGATTAATTTTCCTGCAGGCTCTGCGCCGCCACCATAGGTGCCGCGTCTTCTTCAGTTGCGCCGATAAATCGGTTTGTGAGAATACCGGTAGTAATCGCACCGTTGACGTTCAGCGCGGTCCGGGCCATGTCGATCAGAGGCTCAATCGAGATCAACAGTGCCGCAACAGTGACCGGAAATCCGACTGCAGGAAGCACAACCAGAGCGGCATTTGTTGCGCCTCCACCTACTCCAGCAATCCCGAAAGAACCAATTGCAATCACGACTAACAGGCTGGAAATAAATCCGAAGTCGAGGTCCACACCCATGGTCGGCGCAACCATAACCGCCAGCATCGCAGGATAGATACCTGCACATCCGTTCTGACCAATGGTCGCGCCGAAAGATGCTGAGATATTCGCAATGGGTGCGGGCACATTAAGTTCTTCAATCTGCGCACGAATTGTCAGCGGAATCGTAGCAGCCGAACTTCGGGTCGCAAACGCAAAGGTCAGCACTGGCCACACCTTTTGGAAGTATTCCCTGACGTTAACCCCAACCATCGCAATGATGAGGCCATGAATCATAAACATAATGGTAATGGCTATATAGGAAGCCACAACAAACCCGATTAGGGTAATAATTGCGCCCCCGTCCGTCGTTGCAATCACCCGAGTCATCAGGGCGAGCACGCCATAGGGCGTCAGTCCAATGACGAGTTTGACCAGGCGCATAATGACCGCTTGCGTCGTGTCAACGAAGGATTTGATCCGCGCACCATGCTCCGCATCTTCCTTGCTCACTAGCAAAGCCGCAATGCCGATGATCATGCCAAAGACCGCGACGGCGATGATAGAGGTCGCGCGGGACTCTGCCATGTCAGCGAAAATATTACTCGGTACTGAAGCAATTAACAGCTGTGAGATGCTGCGGTCGGTCGTCAGACGTGACTCCAGCACCTCAGCGCGGGCCAGCTCCCTTGCGCCACTCGCTAAATCACCGGCATTCAAACCAAATAGTGAAGCCATGATGATGCCGATCACTGCCGCGATCATTGTAGTGACGACCAGAAAGCCAACCACCGAGCCGCCGATTTTGCCCAGAGACTTGATCTCTTCCACTTTGAGTACCGAGGCCATCATGGTGATCAACACCAGAGGTATGATGATCATGCGCAGTAGATTGACATAAATATTGGCAACGACATTCGTCCACTCCAGCGTCTCGGTGGTGGCCTCGGCGGTGTAACCGACGACCAGCTGGAGATAAAAGCCAAAGATGCTTCCTAACATGAGGCCGATCAGCACCCTGCGAGACAGGCCCAACTCCCTTTTGGAGAGCTGAAACAGGAAGCTCAGTAATGCTGCGAAAATAACGAGATTGAAAATTCCATACATGGACATGGTGGGTCGCTCCTTGGCGCAGACCTTCGTAGTCTGGCCCAGTAATCAGTTGCCTGCCGCTTTGTTGTTATATTCCG
>JASMER010000114.1 GCA_030752195.1 Gammaproteobacteria bacterium | reverse complement strand
CCTCTTCGCATCCCGGGTCGGCCCAGTACTTGTTGACCACGACCTCTGTGAACACAATCAAAACGCACAAGCAGCCTGTATTTTAGGGATGCACCTCAGGTTTCGCTATGGCGTTAACCACGGGAGTGGCTTAGAATAGATGATGATATATAGTATCATTTCACACAACGGCTATAGTTTTTCCACGCCGCTTATCGATCGGGTTTTGGGCGAACTCCGGCATGTTCTATTTCACTAGGCTTCAGGCAAGAGCAAATGAAAAACTCACATTGCTTTCTGTCTCTGATGCCATTACTGATCTTGCCTTCACTGGCTGCAACACTCTTTTACGATGAGCGGTTTCACTTTGGAATTGTATTTTTGGTCTTGCCAATCAGTCTACTGGCGCTCGTCATGGGGCTCCGCAAACATGGGCAGTATTCCGTCCCGATTACTGGAGCTTGTGGCATTTGCTTACTTCTTATAATCCTTTTAATAGGTGAGGAATCCATCGGTGAAATCGGTGAGGCTACGTTAACTGGAGCGGCAACCCTAATTGTTGGTTTTGCCCATGTTCGCAATTTCTTGCTTGGCCGCAGCCAAGACTGTCGGCCCATTAATAATTCAGAGTGAATGATGACGGATACTGTCGACAGAAACACAATCACTCAGGTTCCGACCAACATCATTACAGGTTTTCTTGGAGTCGGGAAAACTACCGTAATCCAAAAGTTGCTGTCTCAGAAACCGCTAGAAGAGCGTTGGGCTGTATTAGTCAACGAGTTTGGTGAAGTCGGCATTGACTCAAATTTGTTCTCGAGCGATGAGGGACAAAAGAATGGCGTGACAATTCGTCAAGTTCCCGGTGGTTGTATGTGCTGTACTAACGGCCTACCAATGCAGATGGCATTAAACCTGTTGCTTAAGGAATCCAAGCCACACCGCCTTTTGATCGAGCCGACAGGGCTGGGGCATCCAAAGGAAGTTCTCGCTATTCTATCTGGTGAATATTATCGCGAAGTTCTGAACCTTCAGGCTACACTCTCATTAGTTGATGCCAGAAAAATAAACGATGCCAAGTATACTTCTAATGAGACTTTCAATCAGCAAATCGAGATAGCTGAAGTAGTCATAGCAAATAAGGCTGATCTATATCAGTCTAATGAGTTTCCTCTTCTCGTCGGATATGTGGATGCAAAATTCGGCCTTGGTGAAAAACAAATTTATCAGGTCCGACATGGCGCAGTAGAACTGGAATGGCTTGCGCGAGCCGCAAGTGAAAAGAACCAAAACGCTTTTCGCGAAGCTGCGCCCATAAATAATTCGTCTGCTTTACCACCGACGCTTGATACACCTATAGCAGGGTTTGTAAGTGCTGATAACGCGGGAGAAGGCTTCTATAGTCGCGGCTGGATATTCAATCCGGGCTGGCAATTCGATTCAGTGAAGCTTTTATCACTCTTCCAGGGGCTAGATGTGGAACGACTTAAAGGTGTTTTTATCACCTCTGAGGGCTTTATAGGATTTAACAAAGTCGACGATGTGGTTACGCAGCTTCGTTTTAATTTTATGCCGGACAGCCGTGTCGAGGTCATCAGTAGGCAACAAGAAATACTTGCGGGTCTAGAGAAATCACTTCTCGATTGCCGAATTAATAGCAGGGCGTCGGGTTAGCTGTCACTAATTTACTCTGTCGGAACTGACGAGTCCGTTGGAACAAAGTCGCCAGTAAAGCTGACTAGCTCATCATCCATGAAGAAGACTGAAACGCGTTCCTGTCCACGAACGCCGCCCCCTGGCTGAAAGTTATAGATGTAATCCCAGCGATCTTGATGATACGGGTCACGAACCAGAGGCGTGCCCATGACAAAAATCACCTGTCGCTTAGTCATACCCGGGCGTAGTTGATCGACCATTTCCTGAGTGATGATGTTGCCCTGCGCGATTCCGATTTTGTAGACCCCGGGGAAATCCATGGAACCCACATTGCTGCAGGCAATTAGCGAGGTCGCGCAAAGAAACAATATCTGTTTCAGACTCGAACTTAGCATGTGGCGAAGGGGACTGGGGTTTTTAGTGGTGTTCATTGGTTTAAAGTCGGTCAGTTTATGCAGCGCTGTGCTTTCAACCATAGGGATGAGCGGGCATAATAACGGTATTGCTTGCAGAATCAAATTCATTGTTCTCTGGGATAGCAAATTACGGGTTAGAATGAACCGATAATCAGAATGGTCAGTTGGTACGAAAGCTGATACATACCATGCAAAGTGAGGTTATAAATGAACTCCGAAAATCAGGAACTTCGCGCCGTCGGTCTCAAAGTCACTTTGCCACGAGTGAAAATTCTCCAGATTCTCGAAAGGTCTGAAACCAAGCATCTGAGCGCTGAGGATGTGTACAAGGCATTGATCGAAGCCGACGAAGACGTTGGGCTAGCTACTGTCTACCGGGTGCTTACCCAGTTCGAGTCAGCAGGTCTGGTGTCACGGCATCATTTCGAGGGAGGCCACTCGGTTTTTGAGTTGATGCCCGATGATCACCATGACCATATGGTCGATGTAGATACCAACGAAGTGATTGAGTTCGTCGACGCTGAGATTGAGGCGCGACAGCATGCGATCGCTGCCGAGCGCGGCTACGAAATTATCGATCACTCGTTAGTGCTATACGTTCGTAAAAAGCGCTAAACAATGTCACGTTGCGGTTGGTAACTCACGTGTGTTCTCCATCGTAGCATTGATGACCACGGCGACGACCGGCTTCCGGCTCAGCTCCTCTGTGCATCTCTCTTGTGACAGGTTCTGCAGGCCGGTGGTGACAACATGCTTACCTACCTCGCTGCCCTAGATGTGTTTATGACCTTTGGCCGCGATTTGTGGCAGTTTGATGATGCACGGCAGCAGCACATTCCCTGAGTATCGTCAGGCCGTGGACATCTGGAAATACCGTCAGTTGCTGCCTTCTTTGCGGCCTGCGTTACGCTCGAGCTTAAACAGATAAGGATATACCGGCTTGCTCAAAGTCTAGTTGATATTGGCGACCAACTGTTGAGCATGGGCTAGAGACTCTTCGCTGAATTCCTTTCCAGCCAGCATCCTGGCAATTTCCCTAACGATCTGGTCGTCTTTGAGCGCCAGCACGGATGTCACGGTTGAATCTGAATGAGCGCTTTTGCTGACGTAAAAGTGGTGGTGTCCTTGCCCGGCAACCTGGGCTTGATGAGTCACACAGATAATTTGCGTGTTTTTTCCAAGTTGACGCAGCATTTTACCAACTACTTTCGCCACGCCACCGCCGATGCCGACATCGACCTCATCGAAAACTAGACTTGGTGTCTCTGAGACCTGTGCGGTGATGACCTGAATCGCCAGACTGATTCGCGACAGCTCACCGCCTGATGCAACTTTGGATAGGGACTTAGCAACTTGCCCCGGGTTAGTGCTAACCAGAAACTCTACGCTCTCGTGGCCCTGCTGTGATGGCACATCACCTGCGCTTGCGGCCAGCGTGACGATCATCTCGGCATGAGGCATGCCGAGATGATCCAATTCGCTGTTTACTGCTTTCTCCAGTTTTTTGGCAGCGCGACGCCGCTGCTCGGACATTTCAGTCGCCAGTTTATAATGTTGCTCTCGCAGCAGATCGTCGTTGGCCTGCAGTTGTTCCAGCTCGGTATCGAAATTCTCGAATCTGGACAGCTGGTCCCTCAGATCGATGATCAACTGGCCCAGTTCACTGGCGGGAACTTTGTGTTTGCGGGCTAAATCATGCAGAGCGCCGAGTCTACGATTCACGGTTTCGAGGCGTTCCGGGTCGGCCTGAAATCCTTCGCCAAAACTCAGCAGTTCGTTTACCGCTTCACTTAGCTGAATTTCAGCAGCCTCCATCAGCGCAATTGCTGGCTTCAGCGCTTCAGCATTTGCCGTCAGACTGCGCAGGCGCTGCGTAATCTGGGAAATTTGATTGGCCAGCGACTGCTCGTCACCGTCACACTCTTCAAGTGCTCTTTGCACGACACTCAGCGTTTCATCAGCATGGCTCAGCGCCTTGAATTCAGCGTCCAACTGCTCTAGTTCTCCATCCTTGACGTTCAGTTCCTCGATTTCTGACAACTGGTAGGCGAGCAGTTGCGACTGTGCAGTTGATTCACTGGTCTGATTTCTAAGAGCAGTCAGCTTTTTATGATTGGTTTGCCACTGTTTCCAAGTGGATAGCAGGTTATTGCTAAGCTTCTGATCCACGCCGAAGTCATCTAACAAGCGCTGATGGGTGGCTCGTTGTAGTAGGGAATGATGTTCATGCTGGCCGTGGATATCCATCAGCGTGTCGCCCAAATCTTTCAGATTATTCAACGTTACCGGGGATCCGTTGATATAGCCGCGGGAGCGTCCGTCGTGATTGACTATTCTGCGCAGCATGCATTGATAAGGGTCCGACTCAAGTATCAGATCGTTGTCTGCGAGCCAGGATTGAGCCGACTTGATGTCGCTGATCGAGAACTCCGCCACGATATCAGCTCGGCTCGCGCCGGGTCGAACAATGGATTTATCGGCCCGATCCCCGAGGGTGAAGCCCAGAGCGCCTAGGATAATCGATTTGCCCGCACCTGTTTCGCCGGTGATAACGCTCATGCCGGGCTGGAATTCGATTTCCAGTGACTCAACGGTGGCGTAATTTTTAATACTGAGATGGGACAACATGAGGCAAAGTATAGGGTATGAACCTACAGATTTTCACTAATTCCTGTGTTTTAGGCTGCTCCCAAGCGCATGTCTAATTCTCCGGGAAAGGCGCTTGAATCCCAGCATCGCGACCCCATATCTGACAGCATTGCAGAAGCGGCAGGCCAGCTGATTTTGTTCGCCCGGTCTGCGTTTTATAAGAAATTGTTTTAGCTGATGTTTTTAAGGTTGAGGTAATGACGGGCATGAGTAATGAACCGCATCGGGAGCCTGGTGAGGACATTCCACTCGCAGCTGAGGAACAGCAGGAGCAGGCCGACCAGCCCCATGAGTCGCAGACGTCCGCAGGTGATGAACTCACGGCGGCTCTGGAAAAGCTTGAGGAAGCTGAACGTGCGGCAGCACAGGCGCGTGACGATCTGCTACGTGTGCAGGCGGAAATGCAGAATCTTCGCCGCAGAACCGAGCAGGACGTGGAAAAAGCGCACAAGTACTCTCTGGAAAAGTTCAGTATTGAGCTGTTGACCGTGATGGACAACCTCGAGCGGGCTTTGAGTGCTGCTGCGGAGCACGACGATGAGACGGTCAAGGCGATCCATGATGGCGTTGATCTTACGCTGAAAAGTTTTTCCGACTGCTTCGGCAGATTCAACATTATGGCAGTGGATCCACTGGGAGAGCCCTTTGACCCAGCCGTTCACCAGGCGATGACGATACAGGAGAACCCTGAC
>JASMER010000113.1 GCA_030752195.1 Gammaproteobacteria bacterium | reverse complement strand
CTCCAGCGCAGCCGCCAGTGCGCCGATGACCTTCGGAGCATCGACCATCTCGCTCGGGTCAACCCAGATTGACTGAACCGGAGTGCTGACAGCAAGCGGCTCGCCATTACGGTCAGTGATCAAACCTCGGTGCGCGACCAAGGGAATATTTCGAATTGTCCGTTTATCACCCTCTACCTGCAGAAAATCTTTTTCCAGCACGTGGAGGGCACTTAGCCTCCAAACGATAATCAAGACACACAAGAACAAACTGAACAGAATCAGCAACACCCGCCACTGCTCGGCCATGGATTTAAGGCTGCTTTTCATTAAGGTTCACCATAACAATGTCGCTGATTCGTGGCACCTGCAATTGCAGCTCCCGAGTTGCTTTCTGCTCTATTCTACCGCCCAGTCCGAACGTGCTTTGCTCAAGCAGTAATTGCCCCCATTCCACATCCAACTGATTAGCCTCTTCACGCAGCACTTGAAGCTGGTTGAAAGCAAACCGGTTCTCATGGGTTGTTTTGACAACCATTAGACCAGAGACAAGCAGCGAAACGAGAAGAGCATGCAACAGCGCGGAAGAAGCGGAAGCAAGACCAAGCCAGACAAGAACCGGGGGGGGCACCACGGGCTCAACACTATCTGACCGCCTAAACTTTCTGTTAGAGACTGCGCTCACAAAGCCACCGCCGGTTCAATTTCAAGTTTTTCCGCCGTTCGCATCACGGCGCTGCGGGCCCTGCTGTTTACTTGCACTTCATCTGCGGTCGGGCGTATTGGCCGGCCAATCAGCTTGAGGGCAGGCTTCAGCTGTTCCGCAGTGACCGGAACTCCGCGGGGAAACGCATCTCCTTTAGCACACCTGGCCATGAATTTTTTGACCATGCGGTCTTCGAGCGAATGGAAACTTATCACCACAAGCCGACCTCCTGTGGCTAGACTACTGAGAACAACCTCCAGTGCAGATTCCAGTTCAGACAATTCGTTGTTGATATGCATGCGTATTGCTTGAAATGTCCGCGTGGCGGGATGTTTGTGCTTTTCCCAGGCGGGATGGGCCTGTTTGACAATATCTGCAAGTTGACTGGTTCGCGTAATGGCCATGTCAGTCCTTACTTTCACAATCGCCCGGGCTATCCTTCTTGAATAGCGCTCTTCGCCAAGTTGATAGATCACATCAGCGATCTTTTGTTCAGGGGCGTCAGCAAGCCACTCTGCTGCGGATAGTTTAGCTTCACTGTCCATCCTCATATCGAGCGGACCATCTCTCATGAAACTGAATCCTCGCTCGGGGTTATCCAGCTGCGGCGAAGACACACCAAGATCGAACAGAATGCCATCCACCTTGCCAAGCAATCGCAACTCAGACAAAGCGCTCCCCAAGGCGCCGAATGGTATCTTCATGGCATTGACTCGCGGGTCTTGAGCCATGAGCCCCTGGGCGGCCGCGATCGCTTCAGGATCGCGGTCCAGCACCAGGAGACTCCCCTCCACACCTAAGGTGTCCAAAATTGCTCTGGCATGGCCTCCCCGACCGAAGGTGGCGTCTACATATCTTCCACTAGGGCGAACATTCAGAGCTGCGACCGCTTCGTGTTGCAGAACCGTTTCGTGATGCCTCATTAGTACTGACCGCCTTCGCGTTTGATTAGAGCGCGAGCGTTCTCAGCTTTTCTGGGAGTTCACCTTCTGTTGCGCTCTCTGTAAGCCAGTTGTCTCGCTGCTCAGACCAGCTTTGCTGATCCCAAATTTCCAATTTCTTACCTTGCCCGATCAGACAGACGTGTTTTTCCAGCTTCGCGTACTGCCTCAGCTCTTGAGGCAACAAAATGCGCCCACTGTTATCAAGCTCCAGATCGTTCGCATGACCGATTAATAGATGTTTTACCCGCTGAGACATCCGGTCAAAACTGGAAAGAGACTCAATTTGCCTCTCAATCTGCTCCCACTCCATCAAGGGATACAACAGCAGACAGCAGTGATTCGTATCGATCGTCACAACCATCCGGCCAGCGCAGACAGCGACCAACTGCTCACGATAACGAGCTGGCATCGCCATCCGTCCTTTTGCGTCCAGATTGATTGTATTGATGCCCCGAAACACCCCTTGTCCCCGATACTATTTGCCGACTCTGGTAAATGATGCGATCCACTAAATCCCACCTTTTTACCATTTTAGTCCACTTTTCTCCACGAAACTACACTATAGGCAGTGATCGGCCGCTGCGCAAGACAATTTATTTATTTTTTCAAGAAATTCCGCGATCTTGCCGCTATCTGGGTAACTACTCCCAAGAAACTCCGTTTCAGAAACTTAATAAATGTTTCAAATACAGCCTAATAGCGAATAAGATTAAAGTACTTTATCGCCTGCCGGATGCCTGTCAGATGATGTGCCGGGAGCACAATTAGAAAGGGAAGGAAAAAGCGAGTCAGCCTGTAAGCCGGGTTCTGTCGAGGACAGTCATTCATCTAGGATCATTGTCACCAATAATCTCAAGCGACCTACCCTGATCCGGCGCGGGTAACGCCAAAAGATCTCTATTTGGTCTTGCTCCCAGTGGGGTTTACCATGCCTTTTTTGTTACCAAAAAAGCGGTGAGCTCTTACCTCACCTTTTCACCCTTACCCTTAAAATTTCAATTAGGGCGGTTTATTTTCTGCGGCACTTTCCCTAGAGTTGCCTCCGCCGGGTATTACCCGGCACTGTTGCCTTGTGGAGCCCGGACTTTCCTCTTGATCAAGCCCTGCCTCAGAGAGGTCGGGTTGCAGCAATTGCCCGGCTGACTCGCCGTAATATTAGAGCCTGACAGGCAGCGGCGCAATCCTGAAGATCGACCGCCTGTTTTATTGATCTCGCTCCAGCACGCGTCGATACAGCTCATTTTTTGACAGTCCGAGAAAAGCGCTGATGAAGGCGACCGCTTTCTTCATCGGCATCTCCTTGCGGAGCTCTGCAACCAGCCCGTCGGCTTTTTCGAGCCTCGCTATTTGCCAGGCTGCCTCATCTCCGCCCGCTATGACGACCACAAACTCACCTTTCATGTTGTTTTCATCTTCCGCCAACCACGTCAGGGCCGACGCCAGCGTGCCACAGAAATGCTGCTCAAATTTCTTAGTAAGCTCTCTTCCCAAAAAGACCTTGCGAGAGCTTTCAAAATGCGACGCGCAGGCCTGTAGCATGGCATTGATTCGATGAGGCGCTTCATAGAAGATCATCGTGCGCTCTTCAGTTGCTAACGCCCTCAGGCGTTTGCCGCGCGGACCAGCTTTGGCCGGGAGAAAACCTTCAAAACTGAAGCGGTCAGTAGGCAGCCCTGCGACACTCAGGGCTGCAACGAACGCGCTGGGTCCGGGTATCGGGATCACTTTCAGCCCGTGACTCCTTGCCTCCGTGACGAGCCCGTAGCCCGGATCCGAGATAAGCGGCGTGCCAGCATCAGAAACGAGCGCGACTGATTCGCCTTGATTCAACCTCTGAATTATCCTCTGGCACGTACTTTGATCCGAGAAGTCGTGATATGATATCAGTCTGGTTGCTATACCGTAGTGGCTGAGTAACCTCTGCGTTTGCCTCGTGTCCTCCGCCGCAATCAACTCAACCTGCCTGAGCACTTCAATCGCACGCAGGGACATGTCTGTTAAATTACCGATGGGAGTCGCGACCACAAAAAGCGTAGACCCCGGCATAGCAGAGTTTTGAGGAAAATTGCCCGGTTCGCGCACTTGTATTACTCTTTTCCCTATTTCCTGACATCTGAGCTACGCATGTTACCGTGCAGAAGCCTTACAGCTCCATTGAAAATTCTGAGCCTCTCGATTCTGGCCTCCTGTAGCACCGGCGAACTTTCGGGCCCGCAGCTTCCTGACGAGGGTAGTGCCACACTCCGACAAATCACATCCCTCATCAGAGAGGCTGAGGGCACATCCGGCAGCACAGCTGCTACTTATCTGATCCAAGCCGCGAGACTGTTGCTTAAAGAATCAGAATTTGAACGCGCGGGTGAGCTGACGGGGCGAATTGATCGCCCGGCCGCTCTGCCTCCCTCATTGAAAGTTTCCTATGCACTACTGCAAGCCGATTTGGCAATCTCACAAAATGACAAAGCAGCCGCTTTGCGCTGGTTAACCGGGAATCTAGTGAGAAATCTGGACCCAGATGACGCAGCGGCACCAGAGCTGTATTCGAAACTCGGGGATCTTCATCGAGAAAACAATTCGACAGCCGCAGCGGTTGCAGCTTACGCTCTGGCCGCAAGGACGCTGAATCACCACAGATCGACCCAGAACATTGAAATACTCTGGCATTTGTTGCTTGCTCTAGAAACGACCGAACTGGAACGGCTCGCTGGAGATGCCAACAGCTATGAGTTGCGTGGATGGATAGAGCTTGCACGCGTTTATCTTGAAGGGGAAAGCAACATCCGCAGTCAACTCAACGCCATTGAACGCTGGCGCTCAATATGGATCAGGCATACTGCCTCACAGACCCTGCCGTCAGATTTGGCTGCCCTGCAGTCGCTGTGGGACAGACGTCCACGAAAAATTGCACTCTTGCTACCGTCACAGCAGCCCGCCGGCATCGCAATTCAGGAAGGTTTTTTCAGTGCCTATTACGAGTCACTGCAAATCAGCCAAGAAGTCCCTACCGTCTCTACTTTCGACACAACTTCGTTGGTGAGTATAGAGGCTGTTTATCAACAGGCGGTTGAATCAGGCGCAGATCTGATCATAGGCCCCCTGACTAAATCACTGGTTAATCAACTGGCGGAAAAGGAAAGTTTGCCGGTTCCAACATTGGCTCTGAATTACGCAGATGCGGCGGAAAAATCACCCAAGAATCTGTATCAGTTTGGACTGGCACCCGCTGATGAAATTTCTCAACTCCTTGACCTGGCGTGGGCGCGGGATTATCGCCGTGCGGCGCTAATCGCTCCGGAATCACCTGATTATGATCGGCTTAGGTCGGCTTTCTCGACAGGCTGGCAGGACCGGGGTGGAAACGTCGTTTCGCTGGCCACGTATGGCGAGACCAATGATTACAGTATCGTGATTAAAAATCTCATGGCAATCGATGCGAGCGAACAGCGCCTGGAAAATCTTAGGAGCCTCTTGCCGCGGAATAGCATCGAATTCATACCGAGGCGACGACGGGACATCGACTACATTCTCCTCATCGCAAATCCCCGCCAAGCTCGCTTGATAAAACCAACGTTGGCGTTTTTCTATGCGGGTGATGTGCCAGTGTTCGCCCTACCGTCCGTGTTTGATGGCTCGCATAGATCGACAGACAATCGTGATCTGGAAGGCATCTGGTTTGCCGACGCACCGTGGCTGCTGGAGGACAGCAACCTCAAACAAAAGATCGACAGCCAGCTAAGAGCAGCCCAGGGCTCCTCACAACGACTTAGGGCACTCGGTGTCGACAGTTTCAGGCTGTACCC
>JASMER010000112.1 GCA_030752195.1 Gammaproteobacteria bacterium | reverse complement strand
ACATGAAAACGCCCGGCATCACGATCAAGCCGATCGTTCTGCTTGACGGATTTCCTGAGGTAAATGAAGTTTTCTTCGATAACGTCCGGGTTCCGGCGGCGAATCTGATCGGCGAGGAAAACAAAGGCTGGACCTACGCAAAGGTACTGTTAACCCATGAGCGTACCAATATTGCAGGGGTGCCCAGGGGTAAGCGCCGGTTGAAAGCGCTTAAGCGCATTGCAGGAGAGACACAAGACGGCTTTGGTGCGACCATGCGGGAGAATGCATCATTTAGGCAGCGCCTTGCCGAAATTGAGATTGAGTTGCAAGCTCTTGAATACTCTGAACTTCGAACGCTGGCCGCGTTGAGTGTGGGCAAAGCTCCGGGACCCGAATCTTCGATTTTGAAAATAGTCGGAACTGAACTGGCACAGAAAATGGATGAAATGTTCGTCGAGCTGGCCGGTTACAACTGTCTTCCGTTTGTGCCCGAGCAGTTCGAATCCGGATTTGATGGCGATGCGATTGGTCCGGGCGATTCTGCGTCAGCGGCACTGACCTATTTCAATAACCGCAAGCTCTCGATCTTTGGTGGTTCTAATGAAATTCAGCGCAATATCATTACCAAAGCGGTACTGGGTCTTTAATTGACAGATTAAGCGAGAAGGGATGGTCAGATGGCCACCTATTGCAGAGGTTTTAAACGTGGATTTTTCCTATACAGAAGTACAGCAGATGCTGCAGGACTCCGTGCAGAAATTTGTACAGAAGAGCTATGACTTCGACACGCGAAATAAGATAATCAGCTCGGAAACAGGCTATAGCGCAGACAACTGGCAGCTGTTCGCGGAGTTGGGATGGCTGGCTGTGCCATTTTCCGAGGAAGATGGCGGGCTCGGAGGGTCTGCAGTCGACCTGATGGTGATCATGGAGGAGTTTGGTAAAGCCAATCTTGTTGAACCCTATACGGCCACCGCAGTACTGGGCGGATCGCTCGTTGCAAACCTGGCCACTGGTACGCAGAAAGAAAAACTGCTCGGAGGCATTATTAGTGGCGAGTTGCAGATCGCACCGGCACTGGCCGAGCCAAATGGCCGCTACAATCCAGCCAGTGTTGCTACCACAGCCACTGCTGATGGGGATCGCATCACACTCAACGGCACGAAAATCGCTGTCGAAAACGGCCCGAATGCCGACACGATGCTGGTGAGCGCCCGTGAGTCGGGGGAGATGCGGGACGTCGAGGGCATCTCCGTATTCTCGGTCGAAGCAGGGTCGCCCGGTGTGAAAATCAGAAAATACCGCACGGTAGACGGTAAGCAAGCTGCTGAAGTCATGTTGGACCAAGTTTCTGTCGCAGCGAACAATCGGTTAGGCGAAGCAGGTGCCGCTCTGCCGGGTATTGAATCCGCTCTGAACCGCTCAATTGTTGGCGTCAGTGCTGAAGCCGTGGGAGCCCTTGAAGTGCTGCTTCATAAAACTGTTGAATACAGCAAAACCCGGAAGCAATTCGGCACCGCTATTGGCACTTTCCAGGCTTTGCAGCATCGGATGGCTGACATGTTTATTCAGTGCCAGTTGACCCGTTCAATCGTAATCATGGCGGCAATGTCTTTGGACAGTGACGATTCTTCCGTTGAGAAGGCCAAAGCCGTGGCTGCAGCGAAAAGCCGCGTCGGGAAAGCCATCAAAAGCGTTGGTCAGGAGGCGATACAAATCCACGGCGGTATTGCCATGACTGAAGAGCTTGATGTTGGTCATCTGTTCAAGCGTGCAACCGCCCTGGATCTCGCGTATGGCGATGGCGATTATCATACTCAGCGCTTTGCCACGCTCTAAAAAAATTCACGCCTAATGAGTGAGTTGGTCTTTGTCCGCCACGGACAAGCCTCGTTCGGTGCAGCTTCCTATGATGCGCTGAGCGAGCGCGGCTTCGAGCAGGTACGCGAGCTTGCCAAGCACTGGCTGGAAACAGGAGAGTCTTTTCAGGCCATCTACTCAGGGACTTTGCAAAGACAAAGAGAAACGGCCACCGAATTGGCTTCAGTGGTCAAGGATCAGGTGGCTCCGCAGCGCATGGAATCTCTAAATGAGTACCATGGAGACCCGCTGATCCATATTTATCTGCGCGATCACGCCGAGCGGGAGGGCGTCACGCTTCCTGATGCGTGGCCAATCAAGGACAACAAAATCTTTCAATCTGTCCTGGAAGCCGCCTCCGCTTGCTGGATCCGGGATGAACTTAAACCTCAGGATTGCGATAAGGGATTCGAATACTGGGGAGACTTCAAACGGCGAGTCTTTGAGGCAGTAGACCAGATCATGGCAGCTAACACCGGCGGCCGCAAGGTTCTTGTTTCTACCTCAGGTGGCGTGATCGCCACGGCGCTGCAACGTGTGCTCGGGTTTTCCGATCAGCAGGCGATTGCAACCAACTGGATGGTGCACAACAGCTCCGTTACCAGGGTACGCTATGGTGGTGGTAGAGTCTCCCTGCTCCAATTCAATAGCATGCCTCATTTGGAGCGCCAAGGTAAGCAACATCTGATAACCTTCCGCTAAACAATAAGGAAAATCAAAATTGTCTAGTGTGGAACTGATTGATCGGGCCGGCGACATTCGTGCCGGCGAGGAACTTGATACCGGCCGGCTGCGCGATTATCTAGAACCGGTACTCGGTCCGGTGGCAAAGACCCTGAAAGTCGCACAGTTCCCGGGCGGACACTCAAATTTGACTTACTTGCTGTCTGCCGGCAGTCAACGGTGGGTACTGCGGCGTCCGCCGTTTGGCAGTAAGGTTAAATCGGCCCACGACATGTCCAGGGAGTATCGAATTCTATCTGCTCTGAAAGACGTGTTTGCCTTCGGGCCTGTGCCGGAACATTTCTGCGATGATCACGATGTTATTGGCTGTGATTTTTACCTCATGAACTGCATTGAGGGTCTGGTGATTCGTCGCGAGTATCCTGCCGGCCTTCAGTTAAGCCCGATTCAGGTACGACAGCAATTGTTGAATTTTTTTGATGTGCTTGCGGACCTCCATTCGGTGGATCTGGTTGCCGCCGGTCTGGACAGCTTTGGGCGACCAGAGGGCTATGTGCGCCGCCAGATTGATGGCTGGTGTCGTCGCTGGGCCGACTCTGCGACGCCGGATACCGTTGACGTTGACGCGACCATGCAGTGGCTGCACGACAACATGCCTACCGAAAGTGGCAAAGCCAGCGTGATTCACAATGATTACAAGCTGGATAACGTGATCTTCAGCGCCGATAACCCGCTTGAGGTTATCGGCGTGCTGGATTGGGAAATGGCCACGGTCGGGGATCCACTGATGGATCTGGGTTGTACTCTGGGCTACTGGGTGCAGGTTTCTGATCCGGATTTTTTCAGGGAGTCGCGTACCATGCCATCTGACATTGAAGGCGCGCCAACGCGTCGGGAAATCATTCAGCGATTTCAGGAAAAAACCGGTCTCTCCGTCGATAATTTCCCGTTCTACTTTTGCTTCGGCCTGTTCCGTTTGTGTGTGATCGGCCAGCAGATTTACTATCGCTACTACCACGGGCACACCAAAGACGAGCGTTTCGCCGGGTTTCTGAAGAAAGCATTTGTGCTCCAGCAAATGTGTGAACTTATTATCAAAGGTGAGGTGACAGACTGATGGGTGTCTCAATTGACGAGTTATTTAACGTGGCCGGTAAGGTGGCGGTCGTTACCGGAGGGTCGCGGGGCATTGGTCGGATGATCGCCGAGGCGTATGTTGAAAACGGCGTAAAGACCTACATTACTGCCCGAAAAGAAGAGGCCTGTCAGCAAACTGCGAACGAACTGAACCAAAAGGGTGAGTGCGTTGCGCTGCCTGCAGATCTCTCGACTCCAGATGGCAGAGCACGGTTCGTCTCCGAGATGAAAGCCCGGGAAAAGAAACTTGATATCTTGGTGAACAACGCTGGCGCTGCCTGGGGTGCTCCGTTTGCGGAATACCCCGAAGAGGGCTACGACAAAGTCATGGATATCAACGTGAAAGCCGTTTTTATGTTGACCCGGGAGTTGTTGCCTTTGCTGGAAGAGGGCGCCAGTCCGGAGAACCCCAGTCGTGTGATCAATATCGGTTCCATTGACGGTCTGCGTGTTTCCAGTACGGACAACTTTGCCTACGGGGCCAGTAAGGCGGCGGTGCATTTCCTGACCAAGAATCTGGCAGTGCGTCTTGCCGGTAAAGGTCTGACAGTGAATGCGATTGCGCCCGGCCCGTTTGAGAGCAAAATGATGGAACATATGCTTTTGCAGTTCAGAGACAAAATCGAAGCGGAGAATCCTCTGGGACGAATTGGCAACCCCACCGACATGGGGGGGCTAGCCGTTTACCTGGCCTCGCCGGCGACCAGTTATATGACAGGTCAGGTGATCGCGCTGGACGGCGGACGGCATCTGGGCGCCAGACAAGACTGATTCCGCTGAGACCTTCCCATTGGTCTCGGCTTGGTGCTACTGTAGCCTCTTGATAGAGGGCAAACCTCCTACTCTTAATCGGCAGACTATCGTGAGCGACAATTCTTCATCCGCAGTACCCCGCGCCATTGTTGCAGCTATGGCGTTCGCCAGCGGCTTCTGCATCATGACAGTGGAGATGTTAGGCGCGCGTATCCTCTCGCCATATTTCGGCGGGAGTCTTTCTGTATGGGGCAGCATTATCACGATCTTTATGTTGGCGCTGGCGCTGGGCTATTTGTGGGGTGGGAAACTGTCTGCGCGCAAACCCAACGCAATAACCTTTGCCGGATTTTTTATCGGCGCGGCGGTTTTCTTCATCCCTATCATTGTTTTCTCAGATGCGATTATGGAGCCGATTTTTATGGCGCTGGAAGATCCTCGTTATGGCTCTTTGTTTGCTGCCATATTCCTGTTCTTTATTCCAACGAGTATCCTCGGCATGATTTCGCCGTACGCCGTTCGGCTCATGGTTCAGAATGAAGCGCACAGCGGGCAGATGGCCGGTTTGCTCTACTTTATCTCTACTCTGGGAAGCGCGGCCGGAACCCTCGGGACCAGTTTTTATCTCGTGCTTTGGTTCGAGGTCAATCAGATTTTATGGGGTGCTATCTTTACCCTCTTGCTGGCTGGCTTGGTGGTACTTGCGGCGCATTATTATGGGGAGGATAAGGTGCGAGCGCATACCGAGGCGGCCAATCGTGCGTAAAATAGCGGTGTTTGTGTCAGCTATAAGCGCCATCATAGGCAGTTTGCTGGCAGGCGTAGTCGCAGCAGAAACCATCCACGAGGAGCGCTCCAAATATCGGGATATAACTGTCACCGAGGTTGGGAACAGGCGCTGCCTGTTGTTTAACGTTCACCGGGGCGATCGTAATCAGACCTGTGTTCTGATCAATGACAAACAACGCCTCGTTTTTGACTACACTCGCATGAGTTTTGCGGGTCTATTGCTCAATGATCGCCCTAATAGCATTTTGGTGATCGGCCTCGGAGGCGGTTCCATTCCCCTGACTTTCGCTGATCT
>JASMER010000111.1 GCA_030752195.1 Gammaproteobacteria bacterium | reverse complement strand
CCATAGACAACAAGACAAGATCGGCGGGCCAGAATTTTTCAGTATCTGGGACTTCCTGAAAATTCTGGTCTACTTCAATGGTATTAATGCCAAGCAATTTGCCACCCTCATCGCGCACGAATGCCTTGCCGGAAACGGAGTACACCCGCGGGTCACTGCCGTATTTTGCGGCAGCTTCTTCATGGCCGTAGTCAACTCTGAAAATTACCGGCCAGGTTGGCCACGGGTTAGTATCGGAACGATCTTCGGGTGGTTTTGGCATGATTTCAAAGTTGACCAGCGAGGCACAGCCGTGACGCAGGGAGGTGCCTATGCAGTCTGTTCCGGTATCTCCACCGCCAATGACGATCACGTTTTTGTCTTTGGCACTGATGTATTTTTTGTCCCTCAGCTCAGAATCCAGCAGGCTTTTGGTATTCTGCAGCAGGAACTCCATCGCAAAATGCACACCATCTCCCTCGCGATTTTCGATCTGCAGATCCCTCGGGGTCGTGGCGCCGGTGGCAAGCAGCAATGCATCGTTGTCGTTAAGCAGTTGCTCGAGACTTACACTGTTGTCGTCGGATCCGCCGACGTCGGCGTTGACGACAAAACGAATGCCCTCTTCACGCAGCAGCTCTACACGTCGGTCAACCACTGACTTTTCCAGCTTCATATTGGGTATTCCGTACATCAGCAGTCCACCGACACGGTCGTCCCGCTCATAGACAGTCACTTCATGGCCTGCCTGATTCAGTTGTGCAGCGGCAGCCAGACCTGCAGGGCCAGAGCCCACAACAGCCACAGTTTTGCCGGTGCGGCTACTCGGTGCATTGGCTTTTACCCAGCCCTCCTCAAAGCCTTTGTCGGCGATAGCGCATTCGATGTTTTTGATGGTGACAGGCGGTTCATGGATGCCCAGTACGCAGGCACCTTCACAAGGGGCAGGGCAGACCCGACCGGTAAACTCGGGGAAGTTGTTTGTTTTATGCAGTCGATCCAGAGCTTCTTTCCAGCGATTGTTGTAGACCAGATCGTTCCATTCAGGGATCAGATTGTATACGGGACATCCATCGCCGGACTGACAGAACGGTACGCCGCAGTCCATGCAGCGGGCCCCTTGATCGGTTAAATGCTCTACCCGATGATCGGTGTAGATCTCCTTGAAATCGAGTTGCCTGTCCATCGCATCGCGATATGGCGCGGTTTCGCGTTCAAATTCCTTAAATCCGGTTGGCTTGCCCATGTGTTACTGTGCTTCCTAATGCTTGCGGTTACGCGGCCGTCGCCGCACGTTCTGCCAATACGCGCTTGTAATCGGTCGGCATCACTTTTACGAATTTACTCAGGCTGTCTTCCCAGTTTTCCAGCACGGCCCGTGCCACGCTGGAGCCAGTGTAATCCAAGTGATTTTCAATCAACCTTTTTAGTTTGAGGATGTCACTGGCGGCAGATACTGTTTCCAGCTCAAAGGTTTCAAGATTACATAGCTTGCTGAACTCTCCTTCCGGATCCCAGACGTAAGCGATGCCGCCGCTCATGCCGGCACCAAAATTGCGACCGGTTTGACCGAGAACCACGACGCAGCCACCGGTCATGTATTCACAGCCGTGGTCACCAATGCCTTCGACTACCGCACTGGCACCGGAGTTGCGAACGGCGAATCGCTCCGCAGCGACGCCTCGGATATACGCTTCACCGCCGGTTGCGCCATACAGAACGACATTGCCAGCTATGATATTTTCTTCCGCTGTGAAGGTGCTTTCTTGCGGTGGATACAGAATGATTTTGCCGCCGGACAAACCTTTACCGACGTAGTCATTCGCGTCACCTTCCACGGTAAGCGTGATGCCTTTCGCCAGCCATGCCCCCAGGCTCTGACCGGCTGAACCCTTCAGTTTGATGTTAATGGTGTCGTTCGGCAGCATGTCAGCGCCGAAGCGCTTGCAGACTTCATTGGACAGCATGGTACCGACCACGCGGTTAATGTTGATCACCTCATGTTCAATGTGAACGGTTTCTCCTTCCTCCAGAGCTGGACTGGCGCGATGAATCAGTTCGTTATCGAGTGCCTTCTCTAGACCGTGGTCTTGAGCACGCGTGCGATAAAATTCAGTGTTTTCAAAAATCACCGTCGCCGGCTCTAAAATCCGGCTGAGATCGAGGCCGCTGGCTTTCCAATGATCGATCGCGGCATCAGTATCCAACAGGTCAACGCGGCCGATCATTTCGTTGACGGTCCTCAGGCCTAGTTCCGCCATGATTGATCGCAGCTCCTCAGCAACCATGAACAGATAGTTAACAACATGCTCGGGCTCACCTTTGAATTTTTTCCGCAGTTCCGGGTCCTGAGTGGCTATCCCGACCGGGCAGGTGTTGAGATGGCATTTACGCATCATAATGCAACCGAGGGTAATGAGCGGTGCAGTAGAAAAGCCGAATTCTTCCGCGCCAAGCAGGGCCGCGATGGCAATATCGCGCCCCGTTTTCAACTGACCATCCGTTTGTAGCGTGACCCGTGATCGCAGGTTATTCATCACCAATGTCTGATGGGTCTCTGCCACGCCCAGTTCCCAGGGCAGGCCTGCATGTTTGATGGAAGTCAGAGGTGAAGCGCCGGTGCCGCCATCGTGCCCGGCAATCACAAGATGATCAGTCTTGGCTTTGGTGACTCCTGCGGCAATCGTGCCAACACCGATTTCGGATACTAGTTTGACGCTGATGCGCGCCTCGCGATTCGCATTTTTTAGATCGTGAATCAGTTGCGCGATATCCTCAATCGAATAGATATCGTGGTGAGGAGGCGGACTGATCAGACCCACGCCCGGTGTCGAGTGTCGGATTCGGGCGATTTGTTCGTCTACCTTGCCGCCCGGCAGTTCACCCCCTTCGCCCGGTTTGGCACCCTGAGCGATTTTGATCTGAAGCTCATCCGCATTAGTCAGATACCATGCCGTGACTCCGAATCGACCGGAAGCGACCTGTTTGATGGCCGAGCGCTTCGAATCGCCATTGTCCATTGGCTTGAAGCGTTCAGGATCTTCTCCGCCCTCTCCGGTATTGGATTTGCCGCCAAGGCGATTCATCGCCACAGCCAGTGACTCGTGGCTTTCCTGAGAGATGGATCCGAAACTCATCGCACCGGTGGCAAAGCGCTTGACGATCTCTCTGGCTGGTTCGACATCTCCCAGTGGTATCGTTTCACGCTGTTCAGTGCGTAATTTCATCAAGCCACGCAGCGTACACTGACGGGTTGCCTGCTCATTCACGTGCTGCGCGAATTCCGCGTAGGCCTCTGCACTGTTGTTTCTGGCGGCCAGTTGCAAGTTGAATATGGTATTCGGGTTCCACATGTGCGCATCGCCGCCAGTGCGCCAGTGAAAATCGCCGGGATTGTTCAGAACCGGAATTCGCTCGGATTCTTTTTCGGGATATCCGATCGTATGTCGCCGCCGACTTTCTTCTGCCAGGACGCTAAAGTTGATGCCCTGTACACGACTGGCGGTGCCAGCAAAGCACTTCGCAATGATTTCATCTGCCAAGCCTACGGCCTCGAAGATCTGAGCACCCTTATAAGAGTGCAGTGTGGATATGCCCATCTTCGCCATGACCTTCATCATGCCCTTGGCCACCGCTTTCTTGTAAGCAGCGACGAGGCTATCTTCGTTCGAGTATTTGTCGCCAAGCAGGCCTTCTGTGTTTGCCCGCCAGAGCGCTTCAAAAGCCAGATACGGGTTGACGGCGTCGGCACCATAGCCGGTTAGCAGACAGTGATGATGGACTTCTCTAGCTTCACCGGTTTCGACCACGATACCGATCTGGCTCCGCAGTTCATTCTTGAGCAGGTGTTGATGGACGGCGCCAGTGGCAATCAGCGCACTTAGCGGAATCCGAGATTGTGAGATGTTGCGATCCGACAGGATGATGAAGGCATAGCCCTCATCAATCGCCTGTGAAGCTTCGCGGCAAATTCGCTCCATGGCATCCATGAAACCGCTAGGCTGGCCGGCAGCAAAAGTAATGTCGATTACGCAGGAGCGAAGTCCCTTGTGGTCCATCTGGCTGAGATCGGTCAGCTGCTGGTTAGAAAGAACGGGATGCTCCAGGCTCAGTCTGCGAACTTGCCCCGGGGTCGTTTCGAGAAGGTTGCCCTCGGGGCCGATAAAACAGCGCAAGGACATGACCACTTCTTCACGTATTGAATCGATCGGCGGGTTGGTGACCTGTGCGAACAGCTGCTTAAAGTAGTCATAAATCATGCGTGGCTTGTCGGACAGGCAGGCCAGCGCAGAGTCGTTACCCATAGAGCCCAGCGGATCACGCGCCTCGGTGACCAGGGGAATCAGCATGAACTGCATGGTTTCGGTGGTATAACCGAATGCCTGCATGCGCTCGAGGGTCTGGGCATTATCAAGAGATGGCGCGGGTGCGGTGCTGGCAATGTCGGCCAGAGTGATTCGCTCCTGCGCGAGCCAGTCCCCATAGCGCCGCTTGCTGCTGATCAGGCATTTCACTTCCTCGTCCGGAATAAGCCGGCCCTGATCGAAGTCAATCAGAAACATTTTGCCGGGTT
This sequence comes from Gammaproteobacteria bacterium, assembly GCA_030752195.1. GTDB lineage: Bacteria > Pseudomonadota > Gammaproteobacteria > Pseudomonadales > Pseudohongiellaceae > UBA9145. Next base: position 976 of record JASMER010000111.1, on the reverse strand, counting down.
GCAGGCGCCCTTTAAATTTAACATTGGCCGGATCGACCTGCAGCACGCCTACTTCAGAAGCCATGATGCATTTGTCATCATGGGTGATGTAATAGCGGCTCGGTCGCAGTCCGTTCCGGTCAAGTACGGCACCAATGTAGTTGCCGTCTGAGAATACAATTGAAGCCGGACCGTCCCAGGGCTCCATCAGTGCCGAGTGGTATTCATAAAAATCCTTCTTCGCCTGTGCCATGTTGCGGTCAGACTGCCAGGCTTCAGGGATCATTATCATGGTGGCTTCAGCCAGCGAACGCCCGGATAAGAGTAGGAATTCGAGAACAGAGTCAAAACTGCCGGAGTCGGAACAATCCGAGTCGATGACCGGCAGGATGTCTCTAAGTTTGTCTCCGAAGACCTCTGTCGCCACCATGCCCTGCCGGGCGACCATGGCATTCACATTGCCGCGCAGGGTGTTGATCTCGCCGTTGTGGCTCATAAACCGATTTGGTTGAGCGCGATCCCACGACGGGAATGTATTGGTGCTGAAACGTGAGTGCACCATGGCAAGGTGGGTTGCGAAGTCGGGGTTGGTGAGGTCTCTGTAGAACGGGAAAAGCTGTCCCGGAGTAAGCATACCTTTATAGACAATGACTTTGGTGGACAAACTGCAGGCATAGACCTGTTTGGCCTCGTTGAGTGTCTCGTCGTTGCGCAGCGCGTGTGTGAACCGCTTTCGGATTAGGTACAGAACCCGCTCGAATGCGTCGCCGCTGACATCTTCGGCAGCTGCTATGAATAATTGGGTGATATGCGGCTTAGCGAGCAGCGCCGCTGGGCCGACATCTGCTCCTTTGGAATCGGTTGGTACGTCACGCCAGCCGACCAGTCGCTGTCCTTCTTCGAGGATGATCTGATTAATGGCTTTTACGCATTGCTCTCTTTCGACCGGATCTCGGGGCAAAAAGATATTGCCTACGGAATAACGGCCGGCCTCAGG
>JASMER010000110.1 GCA_030752195.1 Gammaproteobacteria bacterium | reverse complement strand
AATCGAAAGCCAGCTCTTCACTGATCGCGCAGACGGTCTCCATGTCTCTATCAGCGAGCACGCTGCCATCGCCGAAACAAACCGATCTGTTTGCCTGGTTACGGGCATCCTGCCAACCCTTAAAGGCAGCGATCAGTTGATTGAAAAAAACCCGCCTGCCATCCGGCAAATCCCTGATGGCAGGTAAAACCGGCGTGGTCGCTTTCAGACTGCCATCCTGCAACCATTCAAACTCGTAGCCAAGTTCGGCCAATCGACCAGCGGCTTCCTCTTTCGTATCAGCCGACAGTGTGCTGTACCACGATCGCCCCTGTCCGGAAGCCAGATCTGCGCTGGCAGGCATGACGTTGGTATAGCGTAAACCGAGTTCGTCACAGCGTTGAACAAACTCGGGTACCCGTTCGGCCATTTCGGACAGCAGCGCATCTGAACGGCACAGCGGAGTAGCGCCCCCCTTTGCGGGTGCCTGCTCGCAGTAAAATGCTAGCTTGCTCGGAAACAGCGGCGTCTGCGCCATCTCATGATGAAAATAAATCTCCACATCTGGTGGAGCTTCATTAGCGGTGAATACGCGTTCCGTTCGGTTATGACGCACCGCATTTGACAGGGACTCACCATAACTGAAATTTTTCTGATCAAGGCTTCGCATCACCAGATCAAAGTCTTGATCGGAGCGAATGGGCAGACCCCGCAGCAGCAGGGCACCACTTTCTGCAAGCAGCTCAAGCAGCGCCTGTCGATGAGCTCGAAACCAGTCAGCGACCAGCTCCATGTCTTGTTCGAGCTTTACCCCGGCCTGAAAGACCGCTGGAAATGGTGAGTCACAACAAATTTGCCCAGAAAGCTGCACTTCCTGAACGCCTGGAATCACGGTATTAGTCATAGATTGGATAAAAAGTGTTAAAAGCAGCTTCGCAGAACAAAGCGGGATCATTGAAACGCCGATCGCAGTTGAGTTCGGCAATCGCCGACATTTCCTCATCAGTCAGTGCAAAGTCAAACAGCGCCAGGTTTTCCTGCAGACGCTCCTTGCGAGCGGTTTTGGGAATGATGGCAGTACCGCGCTGCACACCCCAACGCAGAACAACCTGAGCCGGCGATCTTCCGGTTCTCTTAGCTGCCCGCCTGACTGCGGCAGACTCCAGAACGGATTCGCTCTCTGTCGCCATGTCCAGGGATAGGTAGGACAAGGCGCCAAGAGGAGAGAAGGCCGTCACGGTCATGTTAAAGGATTTGGCCAGTCGAATGAGCCTTTCCTGAGTCAGGAAGGGATGAGATTCGATCTGCAACACCTCAGGCTGCAGCTTTGCATAGGCCATTAGGTCATGCAGTAGCGCCGAACTGTAGTTACACACGCCGATGTGTCGCACCAGCCCAGACTGTTTCAGTTCTTCCATAGCCGCCCAGGTTTCGTGCAGGGGCACGGGATCGATGTGCATCCGAGGTTCCGCCGCATCGGGGTCAAAAAACCACTCCGGCGGGTAGCGCCGGTCGAAATCGACAAACTCCAGCGATATGGGGAAATGGATTAGATACAGGTCCAGATAGTCCAGACCCAAATCACTCAACGTCTTTTCACAGGCAGGTCGCACATGCTGCGGTCGATGATAGGTGTTCCAGAGCTTCGATGTCACCCACAGATCTTCGCGCCGACAGCACCCGGCTTCAATCGCGGCCCTGATTCCTTCTCCGGCCTCCCGCTCGTTACCATAATCTGCAGCGCTGTCCAGATGCCGGTAGCCGACTGCGATCGCAGAATGGACCATATCTGCAGTCTCGTCACGATCTATCTTCCACAAGCCGAATCCGACCGCTGGGAATGCATCTTCTCCAATTAAAAAATCTGAGGACATATCCTGCTCCTTATGTCTTGCACTGATGCGGAGTGCTGACAGTCACCAGCTTAACACGTCATTGAGACCCTGCTCAGCGGCAAAGTCTTTAACTGAAATCAACTGTCCCGCGGCCGCGGATTGCTGAGCAGCGCTGGCTATCAGAATTGCCCACATTCCCTGTTCACAGCTGGCGCTGTCGTGAGGTTTTCCCTCAAGCTGATCAATAAAAGCTTCATGCTCAAAAAAGGTCGCACCTTGATGGCCGCTAGCCTCGATCTGTGCTGGATAGGTAACCTCTTTCCCCTGATAGGCAGAATGCCCATCCACTTCTACCATGATCTCGGCTCGAGAACGGCTGCCCGGAGTAAAACTCGAATGTTCTGAGGCCAACAGCCTGCCGTTTTTACCTGTTACGCTGAGTTCTTCGTAGAGTTCCCGGCTGAACATGTTGAGCGTAAATGATGCGCTGATTCCGCCTGCAAATTGCATGACGACAAAGGCGTGATCATGAATGTCAGAGTCTTTGCCTTCGTAGGTAAAATCGATGAAATTCACCGCCTGACCACTTACTGCATAAACATTGTCTATACGGGTTTCTGCCATCAGGTTAATCAGATCGAAATAATGACAACACTTCTCAACCAGAGTCCCACCGGAGAATGCATTGAACTTATTCCATTGCTTCACCTTATTCAGAAAAGGCGGCCGGTACTCGCTCATAGCAATGGTTTTGATTGCGCCAAGGCTGTTTCTTTCTTTAATCTCATGAAAGGCCTCCACGTACTGGGATTTAAACCGGTATTGCATGCCCAATTGGATGAAACTTGGATACTCGTCGGCCAGCAGTAGCATAGATCGGGCATCATCGAGTCGGGTAGCCATGGGTTTTTCAATAAACAATGGCTTTGCGGTGTGTTTGATCTGTTGCAGGATCTGAAAATGCGTGAAATTCGGCGAGCAAACAAAAATTGCATCGATAGCGGGATCGTCAACCGCTGATCTCAAATCCCGATAGACAATTAGTTTTCCCGCAGAATAACTAGCAAATTCAGCGACCGCCTGACGAACACTTTCTGGCTCCGGATCAAAAAGTCCGTGGACACGGGCCCGGCCGAGCAGGGTTGCCACCCGCATATGTTCACGCCCGATCATCCCGCAGCCGACGATTAGCAAATTGCAAACGGGCCTACCAGTGGCAGCGAAATCTTCTACTCTGGCAGAACGCTGTGATGATGTTTCATGGTAAAAACGCACAGTTTAGTCAAGACGCCTCACGCACGTGGTCAATAGAAGTAGGATGTTTACCCGCGTACCGAGCCCAGCTGACCAGGTTAATCAGGAGTAACAGCACCAACAAGGGCAGGAACCACTCACTCACTCCACCAACCAACCCCAGAGGCGAGAACAGCAGATAGAGTCCGACCACGCAGGACAGCAGCGTGCCGGCACAGGGGACTGCGAAGCGCCAGGGGGTTAGATTCACCAACTCTCGAGGGCGATACGTCCATGCCTGAGCCTTCGGCCTCAGCATACCAAGCGCCAGCATGAGGACAATTTCCGCAACAAACAAAATTGCGTACAGATGCAGAAAGTGAATGTTAATAGCCTCGACAAAGACGAACTGCAGCAAACCATAGGTAATTACATGAAAACAGATCACAACCTTCGCCCCCATGGCAGGAACACGCCGTGTAAACAGACCCACCATAACTATCGCAATCACCGGAATATTGTAAAACCCGGTAAAGATACGAATAATTTGCCACAGCCCTTCGGGAGCGTACTGCAGAAGCGGTGCAACAATGAAAGAGAACAGCGCAATACAGACACTGGCACGCTTGGCGATCGTCACCATCTCGCTATCGCTGAGCGTTTCACCTTTAAGCGGCGCATAAATATCCAAGCAGAATAGCGTCGCCGCACTGTTTAGAAGAGAATTGAAAGAACTAAATACCGCACCCAGCAGCACTGCAAGAAAGAATCCAGTGGCATACACCGGCAACACATCCCTGATCAGTTGCGGGTAAGCCAGATCGATAGATTCCAGGCTACTACCGTAAAAATGGAAGGCTATAACGCCTGGAATCATCATCATGAATGGGACCAAGACTTTGAAGAAGCCCGAAAACAAAACGCCCTTTTGACCTTCCGCCAGATTTTTGGCCCCGAGAGTTCTCTGGATCACATATTGATTAGTGCACCAGTAGAAAAGATTCGCGAAAACCATCCCGGTAAAAAGTGTGGGAAACGGCGTGGGATCTTCTGCCGATCCGATGGCGTTGAGCTTATCAGTGTTTGTGGTCACCACGATTTCCAGGCCCCGCAGAACGCTGCCCTCACCCAGTGCTGAAAACCCAAGAAGCGGCACGGCTATGCCGATAATCAGTAAACCCAAGCCATTAAGCGTATCTGATACAGCCACGGCTCTGAGCCCACCGAATACTGCGTAAAAAGCTCCGATACACCCGATCATCGCTATAGTCGTTGCCAATCCTGTGCTGTAGCTCACCGATAGCAACCCCGGCACGTCAAACAGCTGCAGTACGGCAATCGATCCGGAATACAGCACGCCCGGAATGGTGACCAGTCCGTAGCCCACCATAAACAGCACGACGGTCATGCGGCGTACACCGTCATCATATCGGTCGCACAGAAATTCCGGCAAGGTGGTAAACGCGCCGGCAAGATAACGGGGGAGGAACACGAAAGCCATGCACACGGTAGCAAAAGCTGCAGTGACTTCCCAGGCCATGCTACTGAGGTTGAAGCCATAAGCGGAACCGTTCAGACCAATCAACTGTTCCGCTGACAGGTTCGAAAGCAGCAATGATCCTGCAATAAAAACTGCACTCAACCCCCGACCTGCCAGAAAGTAACCATCTTTGGTACTGACCTCCCCTTTTGTTTTCTGGTAAGAAATAAAAGCGACCAATGCCATAAAGAAAATGCAGCTTGAGAGAGTTAGCGTTAGTTCAGTGAGGTTCAATCCTGTAATCCGGTGCAAATCCATTGTTCTTGTTAACCAACGCGTTAGTCTAACGCAAAGGGCCAGAATCTGCTGATCGCATTTAGCTGTGTTAGCATGTCGAATCTTTTTTTAGTCGGGAAATCGCCATGAGAATTTATTGCCGCTCACGTCGGAGCGTATTTGCCTTCCCTTTTTTTTTGCTGATACCCGCCCTGCTGTTCGCCAGTTTGATTAGCGCACAAGCTGTCATGGATCAGGTTGAACATAAGTATGCCGACAGCGACGGAGTCTCAATTCACTATGCCAAGATGGGTAGCGGTCCGCTGATGGTGCTCATTCACGGATTTCCAGATTTCTGGTACTCCTGGCGTCACCAAATGGCCGGACTGGCAGACCAGTACACTGTCGCCGCCCTGGACACCAGAGGTTACAACTTGAGCGAAAAGCCTGAGGGTGAAGCGAATTATGACATGACGCTGCTAACTGCTGATGTCGCTGCAGTCATCAGGGCAGAAGGCGAAAGCAGCGCGGTTGTCGTCGGTCATGACTGGGGAGGAGGCATCGCCTGGAGTTTTGCTGCCGCTTATCCGCAAATGACCGACCGGCTGATCATCATGAACCTGCCTCATGTCAAAGGACTGCAGAGAGAGCTGGCCAGCATGGGTCAACAGCACAGAAATTCCCAATATGCGCGTAATTTCCAGCAGCCAGACTCCCATGAAAATATCAGT
>JASMER010000010.1 GCA_030752195.1 Gammaproteobacteria bacterium | reverse complement strand
GCATATCCGCCATAGCAGCCTCGTGATCGATATCCTCTCGAGGCCAGTCCGTGCTTCGGGTGAATGTGGCCTGCAAGTGAGCTATTGAGGACATGTAATCTTCGTAGTCCTGTTCAACGACATCCGGCCCTAGCGGCACTAGCTTGAAGGAATCCGTCTCCACCAAGACCGGCACCTCAAAGTCATTGGGCACTAACAAAGCGCTGTCGGACCCGCCTTCCTCAGACCTTTTTGCTCTGAGAAAGCGGGCGTATCCGTCAGTCATGGCGCGCGCACAGTCCCCCGGCGTCACCCGCAGCCCGTTTTCGCGGCGACAGGGTCCGGACATGACTTCCGGCATATTTTCTTCAACCCATTGCCGGGCTTCATAGTAGATTGGTTGATCGTTGGAACTGGTCCTCACATCAACGATATTTTCGCCATCGAATGACAAATGGAATGTGTCTGTCACATTGAACCCCGTCTCGAGAGCGAGAACCGGATCATCCTGCACCGTAATGGCGCAATCAATTTGATCGCTCGCCACGGGCGTGCAGGGTGGGCGTTCCATCACGAGGTAATTGCCGCCTTCAGCCCACCCCTGATAGTCCAGCAGTCTGGCCTGTGCGTCTCCCGCTGTGTTCAGGATAGGACGTAACTGCTCGGCCTCAAATGAATAGAACGCATCAATCATTGATTCGGCTTTTTGCAACTGCGTAGCCAAAGTGTTGTCGGGGTCCAACTCTCGTGAACAACCCATCAGGGCTGAAAAAAAGCAACCAGAGATCAGAAACCGGGGAATCGCGTAAGCAGACCAATTCGACATATCATTCGCTCCAAAACTGTCATCACAGGATGAGGACGGTGTGGCCAAACCGGATGCTGCTCACACTCGAAGGCGCACAAGGCTTTGGCCAGTTGTCATCGACTCAGTCTCTATACCTGCAAGGTTTATACCGAAGAGCCGGTGGCTGAATGGTGAAGGATAAGGACGCCAGTCCCGCACCGTGCTATCGGTTGTGAGAACCATCACAGAGTGGCACGTTCTCTGTTTTTTTGCAGCCGCAAAAGTACATCTTCTTTGAATCTTCTGCCTTAAAAGCGACTGGCGTGAACTCAGTTCCCTTATGCGATCCATCGCAGAAAGGTTGATTGGTGCTTTTACCACAGGCGCACCAGAAGTAGGTTTTACCTGCCTCGCATTCGACTGCGTAAGGCGCGTTTTGAGGGCTGACTGCGTCCGACATAATTTCTCCTGTGATAACAATGACTCCAACGTGCATTGATGAGGCAGCTGCCTACTTTAACGTCTGCATTCAGCATCAAACAAGTGCAACAAATAAACGCGCTGGAAAAATGGTGTTTCTGTGTTGCTCCAAAGCCCCACTCGCTTGCGCCCCTGTCGCGACACCTTTTTTGCACCGAAACAGATAATGAAAAGCTGATCTCGCCACAAGAATGAGCAAGGTAGGTTGCCGCCCATGCTTTCAAGGCATAAGACAAACTGATTTGTTAACCAGAGCAAACTAACGGGAAGCTCAATAATGGATAACTTTGTCATGGTGACCCTGCCGCAAAGATCTGTCATCGGCACTGAGCTATCTAGAGGATCATATCGTATTGAGCAGCTAGCACTGCTGATGACTTGAGCGTACAAATCCAGGGCAAAAAAAAGCCCGCTGAATGCGGGCTTTTCGAGAGAACGGAGCCTACAGTGAGTAGGACAAGCCAAGAAACAGAGTTCTGCCCCGAGGGCCAACCGGCCATGCAGTCTGCGTGGAGAAAGGCTCTTCGTCCCACAGGTTATTGATACCGCCGAAAAGGCTCAAACCATCATTCCACTGATAGCGAGCGTTCAGGTCAGAAATCAGGACATTGTGGAAGAATCCCGCGGAACCATAAAGCGGATCCAGGCCGGCAATACCGCGAACCTCTTCCACCTCAGCAACAGCCTGCTTACCCTGATAGATCGTCTGCAAACCCACTCTGACCGGGCCACGATTCCAGCTCAGACCAAGCGAGCCAAATAGACGCGGCCGCTGAAGTTCCATGATTTCAGGATCAACATCACTTTGGTCGAGTGGATTGAAAAACCGATCAAGGCGCTCCTGACGTGAACCCTGTAATCTAACGCCAAAGTCATTCTCACCAACTGAGAAGTCGTAGTTTGCGGCGAAGTCCAATCCTCTCGCCTCTAGCTTCGCAAAATTGATTTGCCCGGTTTCGAGGAAGTTCAGTCCGCCATCCGCTCGGCGCGTAAAAGCGTTACAGAAACCTAGATTTGGGTAGGAAGCAGAGTCGAAACAACCTTCAAGGATATCACCAGAATCGACCGCAGAAATAGCGTCCGTAATTTCTACGTCCCAATAGTCCACAGTAATGCTAAGACCTTCGACCAACTCGGGTCGGTACACAAATCCAACTGTCACGGTATCCGCAGTCTCGACATCAAGAGCAGGATTACCGCCCGATACACCCGCAAATCGCGCGGTGAGTGGGTTAGTCCATGCGTAGTTACCGCTTGCATCGACGATGGAAGACAAGGGGAGTCCATTCGCTTGAAGCGCTGCTATGCAGTTTGCCTCCCGATTGGCTGTGCCAGCTGCTACGTTATTGGGATCGCACGGGTCGGCATTCGCCGCCACGGTGATGGGTAGTTTGGGGTCGAACAACTCAGATATGTTTGGCGCTCTAACTGCCTGGGATATCGTGCCCCTGAGGCTTAACTCAGAAGTTGGCGCCCAAGTGGCACCGAACTTCCAAGTAGTAGCGTCGCCAAGCGTAGAGTAGTTTGCGACGCGAGCAGCGCCATCGATAGTTAACTCTTCAGCCATTGCTCTGCCGCGTAGTACAGGCAGCCGGAACTCAACAAACGCATCAGTTACGTCATATTCACCCATCGTGTTGTATTGCTGTGAGTTATCGTAATCGATAAATGTGTAGAGCCAATCGCTAACCTCGTTAACGCTCTGACCGGCAGTGTAAGACGTGCCTTGTGGCATGATACCCAGATCAAGTGGATCGAGAAGGTTAAGGCTTGATTCTTCCCTGTACTCAATGCCCGTTGCATAACCGATCGGTCCATCAAGAAGCCCTGATGCGAACTCAAACTCGCCAACCAATGTTGCGTTAATGACTGTCTGATCAAGCTCAAGAACTCGTTCAAGCGGCATGGTTATGAAGTTCTGCGCTGCGGCACTCGCAGAGTAAGTGCCAAACGGATTGAGCGGCTGACACTGACCGTCGCCGGGTGTAAATGAGTAATATCGGTCACTGCTATACGCGCCGTTTGCATAGCTGTTAGAACCTGCAAAGTAGTCAATCTCATAAGCAGCATTCGGGTTCAGATCAGATCGACAAACAATGTTACCGCTGCTGTCTGTGACGGCGTCAATCGCTGCAAAAGTTCGATCGAGTACTGTGGTGGTGAGATTACTGGTGTTTGTAAATTCACCATGGTTTGCTGATACCTCAAGCACATGCTCAGGTGAAAGCTCCCACTCAAAACCTGCAACGAAACGCATAGTCTCTCGGGTGTATTCGGACGGGTTGTTGTCGCTGAAATCCCATGGATCTTGAGTTAGCAGCAAGCCACCAGTCTGAGCGACGACCGGCTGCAGTTGTGCTGGGATATACGGATTGTCTGCTTGAATAAACAGCGTATCGTAGAACCCATCTCCCTCGGAGAATGTGGTCGACGTTGCTTCTACATACTTGCCTTCGAAGAACACATTGAAAGTGTCGGTAAGATCATAGTTCGCATTTACGTTGATAACAGCACGCTCCGTCTCGGGATAGAGAGTGCCGCGATTGCCACTCCCGTTGGCAAGACCACCATCGCCGCCCTGACTCCAAAGGGTACCGAGTACGGTGCCATCCTGATTAACTCGGACAGAACCATCAGGGTTGGTAATCCAGCAACCGGCAAGGTAGCCTACTCGACCACCTTCAGATTCTTGACAGTCGGCAATACCGTTATTGTTGATATCCACGTAAGTCGTGGAGCGACCACCAAAGGTCGGCGCGATTGAGCCGGCTTGTGAGGTCAACCAGAAGGTCGGGTTTTCAACAACAGCCCGTGGCGGTGCATTGGGGTCTGTTGACGGGTTAGCCCTTGGTCCGACCGAAGCGATTCCATTGTCCCTAGCCCAGTCGCGTTCGCCGTATAGAAGACCTGTATCAGTTTCCAAGCTCAAAGAGACCGCAACATTGCCTCGATCGTCATTGAAGTTCATGCCCCAGGTTGCATCAACAACTGTCGTTTGGCCTTGACCGCGCTCAGGAAGGCCCTGCTGTACGTCGACCTGAAAGCCCTCGAAATCATCCCTCAGGATGAAGTTCACCACACCGGTCACCGCGTCTGCACCGTAGATCGCCGAGGCACCACCGGTGGTGACCTCAACACTGCGCACTAGCGCCCGGGGGATGGTTCCTGTATCAACAGCCTGGCTACCACGGAAACCCGCCACGTGTCTGCGGCCGTTGACCAGCGTTAGCGTCCGGTCTCCACCCAAGCCGCGAAGGTTCAGACTGTTCGCACCCGTTGATGAATTCTCTGCAGTGAGTGACGACACCAAGGCAGGAATGTCAGCGACGATGTCGGCGATGTTGATCTCACCAGAGTTTTGAATGTCTTCGGCGCTAAGTGACTGAATCGGAACGGATGACACCAGATTAGGGTCAGCGGGAATTCGCGACCCTGTTACGATAATTTCATCTAGGGTAGCGTCCGACTGGGCGCTGACCGATGTTGGCAGCACCGCAGCACCGGAAAGTGCCAGGCAAACGGCAGTCGTGAGGGCCTTGGGTCTAAAAGTTGAATTTTTCATGTGGGTTCTCGCTCTATTCCAGACAAATGTGCTCTTCGGAACACGCTTTAATCTTCTACCTCAAAACGTTAGCACTATATTGTAACTGCATTTGCGCTCAAGTAGACCATAAATTCACCACAACGGTGCAAATTTTGTCCAAATTTGGCGCTTCCGTCGCTACTTTCGCACCTTTATAGGTCCTAAGTTAGGAATAGCAGTATCAATACCTGCACCCTCGGGCCCTACTCTGAAAGCCCTAAACGCAGGCCCAAAGGGCTATGCGGACAATTCACCTTCGAAAAAACACCGCAATCTGCAGAATTCGCCCAAAGCGCCTCAAGATCAGCAGTTTCATGCTCTGGCTGGCACGAAATCGGGCCGTGCTGAATCGCTGACGCGGCAGAATTCATGCTTTTTTTGGCGCAAACGCACTAAGCCGGTACAGCTCGAACCGCTGCTCGGGTGTTGCGGCGCGGCGCGTTTATAAAAATCTCGAGTCCCGCCACCTATTAAGCCGCTCTGCGCGTTTACTAGAAGCAAAAGAATCCGAAGCGCACAACTGCTCGTGACGCAACGCCTGTCATAGATCGCAGCTATGCACTCTAGCCATTCTGGCATCGATATTGCTCAGCAATTCTTGAACCTGCTGCAGATCGAGGAAAAGACTGTCGAAAGAGGGCGACATTTGTCAGTGAGCGGTTCTGACAGCTGCCAGCAACTCAAAAACTTGTCGTCACAAACACAGGCGCCAGAACAAGCATCCTTACTGCCGGATTCAACGTATTCTAGCCATCCAGTCAGTCCAAAGAGCTTGGCTGCACACGTTGAAAAGCTGGGACAACTTGTACTGCCAGCATGGGTCCCCAAGCGAGTCGACCGTCCACACCCAGAGGAACCATTCCGTGCAAGCCAAAATTCATGTGATTCACGAAAACAACGATTGGACCCAGCACCTGCAGCATCGGTTAGAGGAACTGGATCTGCCTCACGAGCTGTGGCACCTCGATGTTGGGCAACTGGATCTCTTCAGTAAGCCCCCTCCGGGCATCTTCTATAACCGAATCAGCGCCTCATCGCATACCCGAGACCATCGATACGCGCCGGAATTCGCGCAGGGCGTTCTGACATGGTTGGAACACAATGGCTGCACTGTGGTCAACGGCAGCCGCGCGCTGAGTCTAGAGATCAGCAAGGTCTCACAGTATCTGGCCCTAAATCAGCATGAGATCCAGACCCCCAAAACATTTACCGCCGTGGGCAAAAAGCAGGTCATGGAAGCCGCTAGACAGCTCAATATGGACAGCTTTATCACCAAACACAATAGAGCAGGCAAAGGCCAGGGCGTGAAGTTATTTTATTCTCTGCCTGCTCTCGAGGCATATCTCGAGGGGCCTGACTACGAGCACCCTGTAGATGGCATTACTTTGATTCAGCAATATATAGATTCACCGAGCGCGCACATCATCCGCCACGAGTTCATCGACGGTAAATTTTTCTATGCGGTCAGGGTGGACACTTCAGAGGGTTTTGAATTGTGCCCAGCCGATGCCTGCTCGATCGCCGACGCCTTCTGTCCCGCGGACAGCACAGAATCCGGAACCAAGCCAAAATTTGAAATCCTTACAGATTATCAGTCTGCCGATATTGCTCGCTATGAGTCGTTTCTCAGTAAAAACCAGATACAGGTCGCAGGCATTGAATCGGTTCAGGACGCTCTCGGCAACACCTACACATATGATGTGAATACGAACACAAACTACAACAGTGACGCGGAAGCGGCCGCGGAGAAACACGGCATGTTAGAACTGGCCCGTTACCTCGGGCGACTCCTAAATCAGAGTAACGGCTAGGTCTGCCTCAAGAGCCAAGGTCAGCAACGGCAGGAGACTGCTTAGGCACAGATAGGCGAAACGGCTCTAGAGCGGCCGACACCAGCAGGCAACGGGTCAGCAGACAGGTTAGTAAGCCCCAAAGAGCCCGCTGTGAACGGCCGGATCAGGGAACGTTCGGCCAGAAATTATCAGTCGCTGCCGTCTGTCTGGCTTGCGCAACTCAGCTCCCAGTCGGGTCCTTAAGATTGTTCGTCTCGGTCGAGAGACATACATCGGACGTCATATTTGTATCCAGGCATGAATTCCTCTGTATTTTGGCTATACTCACTGCGCTGGGAAATATTGCTTGACTTCACGGGGACCTTCGATGCAAAAACAAACACTCAATGCGCTTGGCATTATTTTCCTGCTAATCGCCGCTATCAACACAGCCACCGGCGATGTCACTCTGGTGCGGTTTGGCCCGGAGGGAGAAGAAAAACCAGGCATCATCGACTCCGAAGGTCAGCTTCGCGATCTCTCGGGCTATGTCAGCGAAATCACACCGGAAACTCTGTCATCCGCTTCACTTGATGCCATTGCCCAGCTGTCTCTTGATGACTTACCGTCTGTAGCCGGCGAGCCGAGACTCGGCGTTCCGCTTACCGGCATCGGCAAAATTATTGCGATCGGGTTCAATTACATAAACCATGCAGCCGAGATGGAAGTGCAATTACCAGCGGAGCCCTTGACCTTCATGAAGGCCACTTCCGCTCTTACTGGCCCATTCGACCAGATAATTCAGCCTCGCAACGGGCTGAAGCTCGACTATGAAGCGGAACTGGTAGTCGTCATAGGAAGTCGGGCACAGTACATATCAGAAGAAGATGTGTTCGATCATATCGCTGGTTACACAGTCGGACACGACGTCTCGGAACGAGCATTTCAACGCGAGCGTGGCGGGCAATTCACCAAAGGAAAATCTGCAGACACCTTCGCGCCGGTGGGTCCTTATTTCGTCTCCGCAGATCAAATCAAGGACATTCAGGCGCTGTCCATCTGGTCCGAGGTCAACGGAGAAATGCGACAGCAGGGGAGCACCGCAGACATGGTCTTTGGCGTCAGAGAAATTGTCAGTCATCTGAGTCAGTTCATGACGCTATATCCGGGCGATATTATTTTTACCGGCACTCCGGCTGGCGTCGGTGACGGCATGGATCCGCCACAGTACCTGACGCCGGGCGATGTTGTTCGCATCGGAGTAGAAGGGCTCGGTGAGCAACGTCAGGTGATTGCTCCGCCGCGCTGAGCGAACTAACCTGCAATCAGATCTTCACACTGTCGGGTCGCTGACCTGATAAATCGAACGAATTGTCCTTACAGGAGAGCCAAACATGAAACTTACTCGACCCAGCCTGATCCCCTTCCTACTTTTAACGCTGAGTGCATCGGGATTCGCTCAGGATCTTCCCATTTCCGGTATCAACCCGAGCAGAGACATTCCTGGTGCTCACCTCTCTCCGGAACCCGAAACCGAATATAAGGTGGTATTCGACTTCGTAATGATTGATGACAATCTGGATGACCCGTATCCCATGCTTCCCCTCGTCGCACGCTATGTAAATACCCTGGCCAACATGGGTGTGCCAAAGGAAAACCGGAAGATTTCAATCGTGATGCACAGAGGTTCTGGCCTGATCGGGCTCAATAATGATGAGTTCAGGGCCCGTCATGAAGGCAAGGACAACCCAAATATCGAACTGATCAACCAGCTTCATGAAGCTGGTGTAACTTTTCACCTGTGCGGACAGGGCATGATTTCTCGGGGTCTGGAGGAAAGCGATCTTCTGGATGCGATCCAGGTGGACTACTGGGCACTGACGACTTTGATTGAGCTTGGCCGCCAAGGGTATGTCAAAATCGGGGGCTAGCCCGCAGACCCGGGCAGTGCGCTGGCACTTTGCCCGGGTCAAATGTTCTGGCAGATCTCATCCCAGCTCCTTCTAACAGTCTCTGAATCTTCCGTCATTGATTATCTTGACTTGACCGTCTCTCATCGACAACTGGCTCAATACCAACAACGCGCCTAAACAACACATCTACGAAGCGCTGAGCTCGCGGCATTTGCCCACGAATGCCAAGGCCCCGAGGCCGTAATCCGTATAGACCACCACAAAGCTGGTGCCGTTTGGGTGGATCGACAAAGTCGCTTCACCGAATGCAATGTTGTCAGTCCGGCAAATCACGTAACCATTCTCAATTCGGCAAGAACCCCGGTAGCCCGGAAACTCCGCACGATGCCAACCCTGATCGGTATCGACCAGCCATCGACGATTAGCGGTATCAGCGCCGCCTCCATCAATCACTTCTCTTTGATACGGGTCAATGCTGACTGCCCCAGTTTCCTGACAGGAGTAAAGGTCTGCCCAAGCGGTTGAATGAGAGCCAAGGACGCCCCAAAGCACGCAGACGAGAACCCAGACTCGGCGCCCGCTTAACTCAATCGCTGAGGATTCCATACAATAACGATTTCGCACTAAACCCGACCCAAATCTTCCTATACGGCCGCCAGCGCCTTTAGATTTGTTTGCCGATTGGGTCACCGACTTAGGAAATTAGCGAGACTCAGTACACCCATCCTTTTACGGTTTGGTTAATGAGAGCGGGAACCATGTAATAAGCAACAATTCGAGGCCCGACCATCACCGCAAGCAAATACGAGTGTTACTTAATTACTCACATCTAAATCCAACTGACTTTGCGCGTTGCACGGCTGAAAACATGCCTCTATACTCGAAAAATCGCGTTCTCTATGGCAGGCCGACTAATGGAAAACCAACGAGAAGTCGCGGAAGAATAATGAGTAGTACATAATAATCAAGGGAGTAAGACATGCGCAGAAATTTTCCGTGCAAGAAGCAGGGCCTCGCCCTCGCCGTTATGCTGGCTAGTGCAGGGACCTCGTTCCAAACCCTAGCCCAAGATGAAGGCGTCGAAGAAATCGTAGTAACAGGTTCGTTTATCAGAGGCACGCCCGAAGATGCCCCCTCTCCAGTGACAGTGATCGACCGCGATTCGATCCAAGAGCAAGGGGCTTCCCAAATTTGGGACTTGATCCGAAACCTCGAAGTTAACCAGGGCTCGGAT
This sequence comes from Gammaproteobacteria bacterium, assembly GCA_030752195.1. Taxonomy (GTDB): domain Bacteria; phylum Pseudomonadota; class Gammaproteobacteria; order Pseudomonadales; family Pseudohongiellaceae; genus UBA9145. Next base: position 14,351 of record JASMER010000010.1, on the reverse strand, counting down.
ACAAGCGTAGCTGGCTCGAATGATGCCAGCCAGCTTCAGGGTACCGCCTCTGTGAACCTGCGAAACTTGGGTGGCAACTCTACTCTTACACTTATCAACGGAAAGCGATTTACACCGGCAGCGGTTGTATCAAGTTCGGGACAAGAATTTGTCGACTTGAACACCATTCCACTAGTGATGACCGAAAGGGTTGAGGTTCTAACCGACGGAGGTTCAGCACTATATGGCTCAGACGCCGTAGCGGGTGTTGTCAACGTTATTATGCGCACCGATTTCGAAGGCCTGGAGTTGTTCGCAGACACCCAGGGCATCCAAGAGTCTGGTGGTACTTACGAGCAGACATTCAGCGCCATTTGGGGCACCAGCTTCAACAATGGAGATACTCGCCTTGTCCTCTCTGCTGAGCAATTCGAGCGTGATCCTGTTCCATTGGAAGACTCTCAGTATTTTGATCCAGAGCGTGTCATCAGTAACGGCGATGTAGGTGCTTTCCGAGTCACCTCGCCATTGGGTGGCGGATTTAACCCGGCTTACATAAATCCCGCCTTGTCTCAGCAACAGACTGTTGAGCGACTCGGACTGGGAGAGTCTGTTTCAGGCACACGAGGCCTGGTATTTTCAGACCCACTTTGCTCCACCCTGTCTGGAGACCTTGGTTCCTTCTACACCGATAACCGCTTTACTGGTGTCGGCCGACGAAGCGGCCGCTGCTATGAAAATAATATGGACAATCAATTCATCGCGATCGGGCAAGAGCGTACGAGTGCGGCGATGAGTTTTGAGCATACCTTCAACGAGAACGCTGAATTTTACTCCTTCTTCACTTATTCGGATTTAGAAACCACCCGAGAATGGGATGGGATATCTTTCTCCAGAACAGCCCACTTGTGGCATGCTCCCTCAACGTTGGGCGCCCTATCAACTTTCATCGGCAATCCGCCAGTACTGGCACCAGCAGCAAACAACCCGAATCTGATATCCAACGGCGGATTTGGTGAAGGATGGTACGGTGGCGGCGTAGCCACTGGATGGCCCCGTTCGACAGAGGACATCCTTACGACCAACACTACCTCTGGTGCTCAGATGGGGCTCCGCGGAGAGTTAGATGGAATGGGCTTCAATGATACCGCTCTGAGCTATGATGTGAGTGTGGCATGGAGTGATTCGAGCATCGAGCAGAACTATGCGACGCTGATCAGGGACCGAACCGAAATGGCACTGTATGGCCTTGGTGGACCTAACTGCACTCCAAACGGCACACCGAATCTACACTTTGAAGCGATCCCATCGTTCTCAGCGCTCACCGGCTTATTCGCAACTGTGTTCCCCGGATACGTGCTAAACACGAGGGAGAGCACCTCCTATGCGCTAACCTCTACCAACCATGGCCAGGACGGATGTATGTTCTTCAATCCGTTCTTGACCGCGCTCACTAATCCAGATCTCGCAAACTCTCAAGAGCTGACAGACTGGATGGTTGGCAGGATGAACCGCGCTGATAAGCGGAACCAGCTACTCGTGTTTGATGCCGTTGTCTCTGGCGAAATGTTTGAGATGTCCGGCGGAACGGCCCAGTTCGCGGCCGGCATACAGAGAAGAGAGAGGGATGCGTCCGGTATTGCACCTGAGATCAATCTACCTGGTTTGACAGTGATCAAGGGCTATGAACCTGGCCTTTTCGGCGCGCCTAACCTATTCGAAGAGGAGATAACGAACAACTTGGAGTGTGCGCAGTGTATCTTCAACTTCGACGATTCGCGGTCCGTGAATGCAGCTTTCTTAGAGTTGTCCTTGCCATTCGCTGAGAATGTTGAAACACAGGTAGCCTTGCGATGGGAAGACTATGGAGGAAACATAGGGGGTGACTTATCTCCTAAGGTAGCAGTTAGCTGGCGACCAATAGATGACATCCTCCTTCGAGGCTCTTACTCACAGTCGTTCCGAGCGCCAAATATTGGCGTAGTGAACCAGGCGTTCGAAGCCTTCGGCACTAGCGTGCAGGACCCGTTGCGTAACCAAAAGGTTAGAGCAGGCTTGCTACCCGCAATTGATGAGAATGGTATTCAAAACTCTTCCTACACGACAGGCGCACCGAACCCTAACTTAGGAAATGAGACAGCTGACACCTATAACCTTGGTTTTCAGTGGACTCCCAGCGGCTCGCTGGAAGGCGTAAGCGTTGGAGCGGACGTTTGGAGATTCGAAGTTAGCGACAGGGTACTGCCCCTCATTCCGAGGGCGGCACTCAACCCTGAAATCGCCAAGTTCAACTCTGTCGTGGGCGATAAGTCCAACTATATTCTGAATGACTCTCAACCGCTTGACGCGCGCGGGCCTGACGGAAACTTTATTGCTTGTGACCCCGATGCGCTGGCTGCACAATTCGGCATCGACTCTGACGAGCGACTTAATTGTGTCGTAAACCCAGAAGTTTATGTAGTCCCGGGAGTACAGCGCTCTCTGTATGATGTTAACGGGGGGTTGACGACGATAGTACTGCCTGCTGTCAATGCGGGTAACATCGAAGTCCAAGGTATCGACGTCAGCCTCGGTTACCGCTGGAGCACTGACTACGGTAACTTCAGGTTAGCAGCTGACTACACGCACATCGATGAATACCTTGTCAAAGACGTTCCTGGCCTCGAGCTTGGACTACAAGAGACTGGTAGATTCGATGCCGCGGGTGCGGATGGCGAACAGAACATCGTACGTGAGGTCCCAGACAACCGTGCGAATATATCCCTCAGCTGGAATATGGATAACCACCGCCTAACGATATTCAATCGCCATACTGGTTCCTTCGAAGTGTTGGGGCATGCTGATTTCTTAGCCAATCCAAACACTCCGCAGATATCAAAGGACTATGCGAAGGGCAAGGTCGAGAGCTATAACTCCTGGGATGTTCAGTACGTGTATACACACGATTGGGCCAACAGCAGTCTGGGCTCTTCGACGTTTACTCTAGGTGTGATTGATGCCACAGACGCAGATATTCCGCTGTATCGACGTCAATCATTTAATCCTTCAGTATTCGACGCACGAGGTCGACGCTGGTATGCAAGGCTGCTCTGGCAGTTCTAAACCAAAACATTGGTTAAACAAAAACGGCGGTGAGCAATCACCGCCGTTTTTTTTGTCTAAACAGAATTCAGCGGGTGACAAAATCATCTTCATCGCAAATCAGCATGGGTGAGAGAGGTCCGATAGATGTATGCAGACTCTCTATATTGTTCCTAGAAGTCTTAAGCACTCATTAGATTGGCGCATAGAGAATCAATCACAAGTACGAAAAAGATAAACCCGCGTAAAAACCGCCTGCCATAAAGTAGCATTCAATTAATCTGCTGGAGGCTGTCAAAGCCGCTCTTGCAGTGCTGGCGGCGGATTGGGCCTTGCCCTTTCGCGAGCACGGCTCTAGCGTCAACCCCGCTGTCTTCAGAGAATGCGAGCAGGTCGGACAGGCCGATTGATGGCTACACTGACCTCGCAGGCCTCAATGATTTTTGATTCATGCTGTACGCTGCATTACCCTATACATCGTCAAAAACCATCCTCCGGAGTTTGGATCCGCCGAACGAGCAACACGATTTCGTCCAGTACATTTCAGGCTAGAAACATTCATGCGCAAAATAACGGTTTACACCAGGCAACTCTGCGGCTTCTGTACCAGAGCCACCCGAGTGCTTGAAGAGGCGGGCTACGCGTTTGAGGCAATTGCAGCAGACGGCAACCCTGCCCTGCGAGCCGAGCTTATCAAACGCTCAGGGCAGTCGACCCTGCCGCAAATCTTTGTCGGAGAAGAGTCCGTAGGCGGCTATCAGGAGCTTGCCATCGCGCTGTCAGACGGCCGCTTTGCGCAGCTGCTGGAAGGAGACTAGGCACCTTCAGGGGCCAGCGACATCAGATGATGCGCCACCATCAGGTCAAGGTGAGCGCCACCACCATTTTTGAAGATCGTGATTTGCTGCGGATCCCAGATCCGCACGCCGTCTCCGGGACTTTGCACGATCAAGTCATACAGGTCACCCAAAACACTGTCAGGCTTGATAGCGCCGCTGGCGAGCGGCACCACCAGCTCTCCGATTTGGTTGACAGTGGTGTCGCTACAGTCAACATAAAGGGCCCCGCGCTGCAGCGTGTTATCGTCAGCTTCCCGCATGCTGACCGTGTAGGCCCCGACCAGGTCCACATGAGCGCCAGCCGTGAGCCAGTCACCCTGCAGCACGGGTGTCTCTGAGGTGGTGGCCGTGGCTACAATATCGGCAAGCGGAACCACTTTAGCCGGGTCCGTAGAGACCCGGAGGGCAAAAGTACGACGCCTCTCGTCTTCGGATAACTTTTGCCTCAGCCAGTCCGCCGACTGCAGGCGACGGACACAAAGGGTCACGGTCGCAATCGAGGGGAATATTGTTGTGTAGGCGTCGATCAATGCGCGGGCCACCTGGCCTGCCCCGAAGATCAGCAGGTGTCCGGGTTCAGCCGGGCCCAGCAGCCTGGCTCCCAGAACACTGTCGGCGGCGGTTTTCCAGTAAGTCAGTAGCTCGCTGTCAATCAAGGCACGAACCTGTCCCGTGTATTCGTCGAACACTGTGCAAATACCCTGCACACTGGGCAAAAATTGTTCTCGAGCAGGATTGTTCGGGAAAACCGTGACACTTTTTACGACATAGCCCAGGCCATCAATCCGAGCTGAACGATTTAGCAGGCGATTGGTGCCGTGGGCCAGAACGGTGTCGGTGATGGCTGCTCGCGGCAATCGGTGGCCAGCAATGAGCGCATCAATCACCCCTTGCCAGCAGAGTCGGTCCGGTTGGGAACAGCGGTCGATATATTGCGGATGCAGCATCAGTCCACCAAGGGAAGTAGGGATCCCATAATCCCAGAAAAGCCCGGCAAAGTAATGAATTGAGGCCGACCGCTGAGCAACCTGCTGTGCTGTCGCAGTGTCAGCCTGAGCACCGTGGAAAGCGATTCAGGGGAAGCTCAGGCAGTCCTGGCCAGCATTACCCCTTCAATGCTTCGGTCGAGCGCCCGCAGAGTTTTACTGAGCAAAAAAAAGACGATAGTGATAGCGATCAACAGCGCAGAAGCACCCAAAATAGCACTGACCGCGCCGAAGTTGTCTGCCACGACTGCCATGGGAAACACACCGATTGGCGTCAGCCCGAATGATAGCATCATGAAGCTGCTCATCCTGCCTCGCATCCTGTCCTCTACCAGCAACTGAATTGCTGCGTTGTTCACCGTCTGGCTGGCATTAGCAAAAACATTGGCCGCTAGCAGAGGAAACAAGGCTATCGTAAATACAGGCGTTAGCACGAACATCGCCAGACATACGCCGAACGCAATAGTACTACCCAGCATCATTTTCATACGTCCTGCATTATCACCGCGTTTCACTACCCACAGAGCGCCCACGACACCACCCGCGCCGCCAGTGGCCATCATAGTCCCCACACCGCTTTCACTGACGTTCCAGGCCTGTTCCGCCAGCATCACCAGAATATTCTGAAACGGCATAGCCAGAAACATCGGCAGCAGGCCGAACAGCAGGCAAATCAGCACCGGTCGGTTTGCACGGATGTAGCTGAATCCCAGAGCAATGTCTTCAAGCAGAGGCTTTTTCTTGGCTCCCGACTCATCAGACCGGCTGCGGTCTACCCCGAACATGCAGACTATCGCCAAACTATATAGCGCAGTAGACAGATAGTAGGCCGCTTCGTAAGAAAATTGGGCCACGATAAGCCCCATAACAGCTGGGCCGAGGATACGGTTCAGGTTCATTGCCCCACTCTGAAAGCCCATGGCACTCTGAAGCCGCTGCGACCCGACAACTTTCATGGTAATAGCCATGCGTGCCGGCATGATGAACGGAAAAGCACAGCCGGCAACAAAAGCTGTGCACAGCATATGCCAGAATTCCAGCTTGCCTAGCAGAAGCAGAATCAGAATAAATACTTCGTTTGCGGTAATCAGGGTCTGTCCGAAAATGACTAACTGGCGGCGCTCGACCCGATCGGTAATCGCACCGCCGAGTACGGATGCAAAGATAAGAGGAAACGCGACCACCAGATTAATATAAGCCAACGAGGTGGCCTCACCGGTCAATTCCCAGGCCAGCAAGGTCCGCGTCAGCATCTGGCCCTGCATGGCAAAGAAGAAAGCGACGTTGCCAAAAAATAGCCAGCGAAACTGGGTAACCGCAAAGACGTCAAGGGCAGCTGGTTTTTTCGACTCCGGCGCTGATTCTGAGGTGTTGATGGATGGAACTCCCTATCGCGAGCGCGGAGTATAGCCTAATTTATGGGTGGGGGATTCCAGAGTTTAGGGTGAGAGCGGAAGCGGCGCCAGCGGCGCTGCTAACCTGTGGTGCTTGGCTTCATCACCGGCACCGATGCATCGGAAAGACTGCAGGGGTTTGTCAATGCTTCAGCGGCCGTTCAATCCTCGTCACTTGCGTACATAAAGGCGTAGCCGTACTCCTGAGCCCTGGTGGCCCCGAGTACGCCAGCGGCAACAAAATGGCTGTTCGGAACCGCGTTCGCCAACAACTCCTGATAGACCTCATCCGACTGGCGCCCCGCTGCCCGAGCAACCACGCCCGCCATACTGAGCGTCGACAGATTGCAAATGGCGAAATGGATGCCTCGGTCGACAAGATTGGCAAGGGTATTATTGCGATTGCCATAAGTGCGCTCCACGCTCAGCGGGTTGTGGGTCACCGGATCCCCATTACTATCGTGGATCTGGGTGCGCCCAACAAAAACCTCGCTGTATTTCTCCCACATCGCGTCATTAAAACCAAACGGCGCTGAAGCGTGGCGAAAGCATACAACCATGCCATAGTCGTGGTCGCTTCCCCCGTAACCCGTGGCATGGGCGCGCAGGATATTGGAGGCAAAGTTAACCGCTGCAATTCCACCCCGACCGGTAGAGGAGTCAACAAACACACGGTGACTGATGCCAAGCTCGTCCATCCAGCGGTCTTCAGAATGCCGCTGTGGGGTAAAGCTGGAGCCGTTGCCGGTCTCGGCCTGTGCCGTGGCGACCACCGAGGCGCCCGCGGCCGCCAGGCCTGCGCCGGCAAGAAACCTTCGGCGTTTCATTGAAGAGTTTTTTTTCATTTATTCCCTTTCCTTATGTTCTCTTTCCTGCTGTCCGGCCTGGCTTCAGTTGGGACCCCCACAGGCCAATGTCACCGCGAGCGACGACTAGGTGCATTACCCGGCGCTGCGATCCCGCCGCCGCTTAGCCCTGATCTCGGAGCAAGCGGCGCAGAATCTTTCCTGAAGCGGATTTCGGGATCTCGTCGACGAATTCGAGAATGCGAATCTGCTTATAAGTTGCAACCTGACCCGCTACAAACTGCTGAATGTCTTCCGCACTCACATTCTCCCCAGCCTTTAACGCCACAAACGCTTTTGGCAACTCGCCGGCCTCATCGTCCGGAATACCAATGACCGCGGCATCAGCGACAGACGGGTGGGTTACTAACAGCGCTTCAAGTTCGGCTGGAGGTACCTGAAACCCCTTGTATTTAATCAGCTCTTTCAACCGGTCAACAATGGTGAAATGCCCGTCTTCATCAACGTGGCCAATGTCTCCGGTGTGTAACCAGCCTTCTTCATCAATGGTTTCTTTGGTCGCCTGTTCGTTGTTCAGGTAACCCGCCATGACCTGCGGACCCCGCACCCAGATCTCACCATCTTCATTCAGGCCGAGATCCTTACCGCTCTCAGAATCCACCACCCGACTCTCAGTCGACGGAATCAAGATACCAATCGTCCCCGGCTTGTACATGCCTTTGGGCGTTGAGTGACTCACCGGCGACAACTCAGTCATCCCGTAACCCTGAACAACTTCGCAGCCCAGCCGCGCAGCCGCTTCCTCAGCCAGCTCAGCGCCTAGTGGCGCAGCGCCGCTGAACACAGATTCCAAAGAAGTGAGATTGTACTGCTCAACAATCGGATGCTTCGCCATCGCCAGCACGATAGGCGGCGCCACAAATGCTCGCCTTACCTGGTGATCCTGAGTGAGCTGCAGGAACTGCTCGAGATCAAATCTCGGCATGGTGACTACCTTGCCGCCCTGCGCCAGAGCGTTGTTCATCAAAACCTGCATGCCGTAAATATGAAAAAACGGCAGAAACGACAGCATTGCCTCCCCTTCGTCAACAGCCAACACCGCAGTCGTCTGTATCAGATTGGCAACACAGTTCCGATGGGTCAGCATCACCCCTTTCGAGAGTCCGGTGGTTCCGGACGAATAAGGTAGAACAACCACATCATCCGGGGAGACCTCGATTTGCTCCGCCAGCGGCTCACCCATCAGCTTTGTCAGCGGCGAGGCATCACTCGGATCAATGGTAAAGATTTCATCAACTCCTGTCTCCTCAGCCGCCTTTTTGGCGATCTCCAGGAACATAGAAATCGTTACCAGGAGCTTTGCGCCTGAATCTTTGAGCTGGTGCTGAACTTCGTGGGCTGTGTAGGTCGGATTAATCGTGGTTACCGTCCCTCCGGCCCAGGCGGTGCCATGAAACGCCACTGCGTACTCAGGCAGGTTAGGTGCCATAATCGCCAGCACGTCACCCTTGCCAAAGCCTCTTGCCGTCAGGCCGCCAGCGAGGGCCTTAACTGCAGCAGAAAATTCTCCATAGGTCAGGGTGCGGCCGGAAGCACCCTCCACCAACGCGGGGGCGTCTGGCAGACGATCAGCACGCTGCAGAACGTAGGGCGTCAACAGCGTGTCAGGAACAGTGATGGCCGGAAGTGGGCTGGTATAGATCATGCGATACCTCGTGACTTAATGCGTTCTTATACGTTCTTATAACTACATAAACTTCGTGTAAGAGTGCCAGAAACTTGCAAATCAGTCACGTTGTGGACTGCACAATTGACGCAATGGGAGTTCGCAGCGGGCCCGACAAAAAGCAACCGATCTCGCGAAAAAAGATACCACGCAGCCGGAGAACAGAAAACAGAGGATAAATCCAAAGAAATCGGTGCTTGAGAAATTTGAAAAGGCGCAATTCCTGATCAATTAGCCCTGAGGTAAAGATAAAACCAATCAACAGGAAGAGCAGGGCACCCGCGACAGTCACCTCCATGATCATGGCAGAAATCGTATCCGGAGCCAGAAACCAGTTGGTGTCATCAAATTCCAGCCCGCAGAGCAGTCTATGGTGGACTTTCAGCACCCACAACTCACACTGCTGGAGCGTTCCAAATGACCCAGAGCGGGGATATATCCGAAACTTTGACTTTTAATGTTTAGCCATAAAGCCGCTGGGTGTCCTTTGCCTGATGTGACTAGCTAGTCAAACGAGCCAGCTGGGCCGGGGAAAACCACAGGGCTCTGGCTGCCATCTTCGGCAACGCTGGACACACCAAAGAAATAATTGTCGATTACGACGTTTTCCAGCGTGAAGGTGTCTACGTCTCCCACATTCCGGCTGTAATCCCAAGTTGGTGAGGTAGTCAGGCGCCAGTGCACCCGGTAGGACGCCGAGCCCTGCACTTTACTCCAGCTCAGAGTGGTGCTGGGGCGCACTGCGCCGCGAATCTCCACTCTCGCTGGCGGAGCCGGTGCCTTCGCCATCCCGGCCAGAACTACTGCGTTGAGCGCAGTCAGCTTTGCAGCGTAGGCGAAGTTCACGTGCTCAATGGTGTCACCGTATGCGATCCCGTCTTCAATGCGAATGTCCTGATGCTGCTGATTGTAGTTCTCGTTGGTCTCCATGATCCGAACAGCCGGAAAGCCGACCTCATTGAAGGGCCGATGGTGTCCGCCACGCCCGAAACGGTCCAGCCGGTAGATCATCATGACGTCGAGATTTGGAATGTATCGGTCCGCCATTTCATCAACATATCTGGCGATATTCCGCGACGCCGAGTCGACTTCGCCACCCTGAGATCTTCTTTGCCGCGCTTCCGACTCTGTTTCGACGTATCGCGTGCCCTCTGAAAATACCCGGGCGGTAGTGTTGTTGATGACACCATTGACGCCCCTGATATTGCCAATCATGTCGTTATTTAAGACAGCATCGATATTCCAACCAGCGTCGATCGCATGCTGCGCCAGTATGGAACCGCCATTGAGACCCTGCTCTTCGCCTGAGAGCCCCACAAAAGCAATAGAGCCCGGAAAGCGATACTGACTGAGCACTCTGGCGGCCTCAATCACACCGGCCATACCAGAGCCATTATCATTGGCACCCGGGGAATCAGATTCCGCATTCATCGGATCGCTAACCCGGGTATCAATATCACCGCTCATCATGGCGAAGCGATTGCCATCTTCGGTGCCTCTGAGAATCGCAACCACGTTCACGATTTCAACAGGATCAGGAATTCTTTCCGTACCAGACACCACTCCTGAGACCGTGAATACTTCGAGGCAACCACCACAGCCATCAGAAATCCGATTGAATTCTGCTTCAATCCAACGACGGGCAGCCCCGATGCCGCGCACCTCTGACTGCGTTTCGGACAGCGTATGACGCGTGCCAAAACCGACCAGAGTTTCGATACTGGCCTGAATGCGATCAGCAGAAACTGCTGCGACAATCTCGTGCATTTGCGCCTCGCTGGCCCTGACACTCAGAGCGGGTACCATCTGGGCGGCCATTACCAGAGCGAAACGACTTAAGAGGGTTTGTGTGTGCATCGGAGCGGCTCCATCAAGGGTCGGGACAACGAATGAAAGCAAATACCGCTTGATTTGAAAAGCGCTCTCGTTTCAAAGCAAAGACGAGCTGGGCCCAGACAGGTCGATTGGCGCTAGAGGTGCCCCAGCGAAAAGCGCTTCCGGAGGAAGCGGGCAACGCCATCTTCATTATGATGGCCGATAATCTCAGTGGCTTTCGATTTGACCGCGGCTTGCCCATTCGCCGGCGCGTAGGACTCGTCGGCAACCTCAAACATGCTCAGATCATTTTCTCCGTCCCCGAAGACCATCACCTTGTCAAACCCAAGTTCCTCACGCAAAGTCGTCACACCATCACCCTTGCTGCCGTTGCTATGGTGAATATCCATCCAGCGGAGCTTCTGATTTTGTATGGCTGTGCCGGTGTAGGACACCAGTCCCGGCTCGCTTGCGACGCCATCGATCACAGCCTGTACTGACTCGTCAGGCCCCATGGCACTGAGGCAGATCACGCTCGAAGAGTCAGGCATGGCAGAAAGAGGCTCCAGCGGTAGTTTTCTTTCGTCCTCGAACAACTGTGCCATTCGCCCTTCTATCTCGTTTTTCAGGGTACCGTGATACACCGCATGGCGGCCATCTGACTCCAGCGTGAATACAAAAGGCGTTATTTCCTGATCAGTCATGGCCGTCAGCACATGAGAAACTTCTTGCTGGGTCAACAAATGACTGTGGCTGTAAGTTTCTTGGTCAGGACACCAGATTATGACGCCATTTTTGAGTATGTGCGGCAGCGCAAAGCGATGACCATCAAGCGGACTCAGGGCTGCCTGCAGCGTCCGCCCGGTGGCGATAGTGTAGGCGATCCCCGCGGACTGCATAAGAATAAGGGTTTCGGCGGTGTATTCGCTGAGCCGAGACTCACCGTTCAGCAAAGTGCCATCCAGATCGAAAACAACTAAAGTCATGTTGTTGTACAGTTCCGTTCGCTGGTTAACAGGGATTTACGAGCCAGCCGAGCTCCTGGTTTGATCCGGCCAATTAGCTATTGAAGCATGGCATCAACCGCATCGTAGAAAGCATTGCGATGCGCGTTGTAAGTCGTGCCGCCCGCCGCCGCAACTGGCCATGCACTGAGTACCACAATGACCAGATTACTCTGCGGTTTAACATAGATGCCTTGCCCAAAAATGCCCTGAGCACGGTAAGTCTCATCATTATTCAACCACCACAGATAACCATAGCCGGGGTTACCGCTGGAGGGCGAAGCAGATTCGGCCATCCAACCTGCAGGAAGCATGCGGGTGCCGTCCGGCAATTGCCCATCACGCAGCGCAAACAGCCCAATGCGACCATAATCCCGCAGCGTGATATTCATGCAGCAGCCCCCCCGTTCGCCTTCGTTACCGTGCGTGCCCCAATTGGCATCAAACTCCATCCCGAAAGGCTGCCACATGACATTTTCGAGATACGTTGCCAAGTTATTGCCGATAGCGGCGCGCACGACCGCGCCCGCCAGATCGGTTTCGGCCGTGCTATAGTTAAACTTCTCTCCGGCAGGCGCTACTCGCGGTTTGGTTCCGAGATAACGCTGTATGTCGATCACCCGATCCGAGGGGTAAGTGGCGACATCAGAATCCAGATCTGTATAGTCTTCATTCCATTCGACGCCTGATGCCATCTGCAATATATCGCGAATCTGCACTTCACCATAGGACGTGCCGCGCAACCTCGGCAAATATTCCGAGACCGAATCTTCAACGCTGTCGATGTAGCCCTCCTGAATCGCTGCGCCCAGCAACATAGAGGTGACTGATTTGGAGACCGAAAAGGAAATCCAGAGTGTTTCTTCATTGTTGCCGAAGCCGTAACGCTCCAACAGCCGCTCACCATTTTTAATTACGAGCAGGCCCCCAGTGTGATTTTTCACCATGTAGTCATCCAGCGAGAAACGCTCGCCGTCGACCTCGTAGGAAAAGTCAGCCCAGTCAAAGTCCTTCACTGGCAGCTCGAGGGTGTAGTCTCCGCTGCGAATCTCACGCACCGGATTGAAGCGATCCCAGTTGCGAAAACGCACGATCTGCGCGTCGCCCCGGTCTGTCAGAACATGGCCGCCGAGGGGCAGCAGCCGTTCATCGTCTGCCGGGTCGACATATCGCGCCGGCTGGGCACTGATGACCGGAGTCGCACTCAAGCCGATGGCCAGTAAGCGTAACAAGCTGGATAGACGAAAACGGTCGGTCATAGCGAAGTCCTGAGTATATTGCCAGTCTGGAAAGTCAGCTGACCGGCTCGCCTGAACACACACAACGCCGGGCCAGCGCAGATACGCGCCCAAACTATCTCCGAAAGGCTGGGCAGGTTCAAGGACTTTCGGGGGCGTCCTGCGGTTCATTCCTAGGAACGTCAGGGCCAATCGGTTTGAGCCTGACGTAAACCTAACCAGGATCATATGGGCAGGAAAAAACGCCCAACCGGTCCTGTCTATATCTAAGAAGAACATAGATCCTCGCTCCAGCACAATGAGCGTACCAAGCAAGCAGGAACCATCTAGCTACGCAGCAGACAGATGCGTCTGTGCCCGGGCAAAGACCGCTGGCAACTTATCAGACAGGCTGAACTTTGGTGCCAAATAATTAGTTTGTCCATTCTGTTTAGGAAGCGTAAAAGCATTCAGCAGTCAATCACTGCGACCCTATGTCGCAGCCTGGCATAGGTTGGGCGGCCTGCCTTGCGGTATACTGAAGCTTCTTAGGTCACGCGTCACTGGAGCGGCACACATGATTCGCCTGATGCTCACATGTTTTTTCTTTCTTGTCACATCTGCCACCACCGCAGAGCAAGCCAATCCGGCAGGCTATGCCAAGGCTGCTGAAGAAACCGCCTGGGTCATGCCTCGAACGGAATACGGCGTGCCGGACTTTCAGGGCACCTGGTTTTTCGGCTCGCGCACGCCGCTGCAGCGCCCCCGGAATCTCGGCACCCAGACCACATACAGCGAACAGGAAATCAGAGAGCAGGAATTACAAATGCGTCTGCGTCTAGAAGATCAGGCGGTACCGCTCAATCCGGGCCGCAGCGCCCCTGAAGCCGGCGCTCAGATTCGGCAAGAAGCCGATGATGCCTTTTTGGGACACTACCTCGAACCGGTCGTGACGCGGATTCTGGGGGAGTACCGGACCTCTGTCATCACCGATCCGTCGGACGGGCGTGTGCCAGCGACCCGCAGCGACTTCCAGGACTTCTACGCCCGCAGACAGGCACAAGGTCTGAGCGCGACAGATGGACCGGAAGGTCAGCCCCTATCAGGGCGCTGCCTCATCTTCGGCGCCGCGATACCTAGCCTGACCCCCATGATGATGAATCCGAATCTGCAAATCGTACAAAATGAAAGCTATGTCGTTGTAATGACCGAAATGATCCACGATGTCCGTATCATCCGACTCGGCAAGGCCCATCACGACGACGGCATTAATCGCTGGATGGGAGATTCCGTCGGACATTGGGAAGGCGACACATTGGTCGTGCACAGCAAGCATTTTCGCCCTGAGCAATCGACTTCCCGCATGGGCTTTCGCGTGTCAGAGCAATTCGAAGTGATTGAGCACTACACGCTGACCAGTGACGAAACCATTAACTATCGCTTTACGATCAACGATCCTCAGGCTTACGGGGTGCCGATCAGCGGCGAGCGCACCCTGACCCGC
>JASMER010000109.1 GCA_030752195.1 Gammaproteobacteria bacterium | reverse complement strand
AGTGACACAGATCAATCAGTACGAATCCAATTGAAACGCGCTTTATGGTAAAAAACAGGGGAGCGCTAAACGCTCCCCCGCGACTACCAATTGCGTTGTTCGGTCTAGTCGTAATCGTAAGACCAGCCCTTTGTCCAATCGGAAGTGTCATCCTTCACGCCACCGATATGGTCTACAGTATCAAAGAATGTCCCGAGACCAGAAGTTACAGTCTTGGCATTTATTAAGGAACCGTTTGTCCAACCGTTGGGGCCGCCCAGGTCAACTGAGCCGGAAGTAGTGCCTGCTTGGGCCGCAAACCATTCCGCGGTCGTAAAGGTGCCACTACCCGCGAGCGCCGCCGCACAGGCGGTCGTAATGTAAGAGCGCTCCATTTTTAAAGTCCCATTGAGAGTCGCAGCTGAAGATCCCGATTGGGAGAAAGTTTCATCACCCGCAATAAGGATGCACCCTTCAGTGGATTCAATCACACCTCCAACGACTGAGTTATACATCTGCATCGCTGTGCCGGCTTTGAGCTCGAATGCGTGGCCGCTGCTCTTTTGGGTGGAGCTGGTAATGCAAGTCAGGTTTGAGATCGTGGGATTAGAGCGCGGAGTGGCAATTGGGTTTGCCCCAAGGTTGTCAGCCTCGATACAGTTATCTCCAGAGGTGGTGTGCTTGATCACCACGTGCTGAAGGTTGCCAGTCCAGCCGTTGGTCCAGTCAAGGGCGTCGTCGTCTTGGCCTGTAATAAGGATGTGCTTTGCATTGACAGTCCCGCCGTAAAACTCGATGCCGTCATCGGCCCCATTGTGGCTGTGGATGTAATCGAGAGTCGTCCCGCTACCGACAGCGTGCAGTGAAATCGTGTTCAATTCGTCATCTGCCGTGATTGGATAGCCTGCGTAACGAATCTGAACGTATGTCATCGATCCGCTGTTATCAGAATCGTTAGGGCTCGTGCCGCCGCCGTATTCACCCGTAAAGCCCTCGCCCTGCGCGTATCCGCTGGCGGTATTCTGGGTTGCGGAACCGTTGATCGCTACGCCGCCCCATAACCCCCGTGCGTTAAGAACATCGAGCGAGCCATCATCTTGGCTGGAGGTCATAATGATCGGCTTGTCTGGAGATCCATTGGCAAAAATCTTACCGCCGCGGCTGACCACGAGAGCCGACTGACCTCCCTCGGATATAATGTTCACACCTGGATCGATCGTTAGACTCACCTTGTCCGCGAACGGAGTGTTTACGGTATTGTTGCCAACAAATACGGTACCCGAGAAGAAGTAGGCATTGTTAGCGGTCAGATGCATGTCTGTGGTTATGGGGTCACCGACTGGGAGGTTGCAAACCGGCAAGCCATTATAGGTCGCGGAATTCGCAGTCGTCCCCGTTGGGCATCCACTTGGGGTTGTACTGATCGCAACTGCTGCCGCTGTTGTGTTGTATGTAATATTTGAGATATCGCCGTCAGTGTAGTACGCGACATAGACTTTTAATGTTGTCCCCGTGAGATTGGTGTCCGTACCTATAAAATTATCGAGTATGGTGATGTCTTCAGACGCTGTGAGGGTCTTTGTCTTGTAGGCCTGGATGTTGGCGAGATCAAGCGGCACCCAGATACCCCCGGATAAAAGATTAAAAGTTCCTAAACCTTCAACCTCGAGTGCAACAACAAGAGAGCCAGACTTGCCTACGTCGGCACTTTCCGGCTTGATCGTTGCAACGATATCGAAGGAATCAGCGGCAGGCATAACGGCCTGGTATGAAGCTCTGTTGTTGAGTGTACCGCCTATCTGTATCTCTGCACCCGTTTTGGGTCCAGTGAGTGCGAAAGCGGGAGGCTGCGCAGCCTGCGAAGCTGCAGAGGCTATGCCAAGAGCAACGCCACTGGCGATCGCACTAAGCTTTATCTTAGATACTTTCATGTGTTCTCCTGTCCGAAACAACGTAAATTAGAAACGCATCGCAATAATATTCCGCTTGTATTTCATTTCTGAGACCAAACCATTTCACTTTTATGACAAGCAAATGGACGCGAGCGAGTCATTGTTTCCAATAATTAACGCTAGGTCTTAAACTCTAAGCTCCATAACAATTCTTGGATAAAGATTCACCACTCCAATGCAATCCAATACTTCAGCAGAAAATCACGCTCTACGTGTCGAAGCTCAACCAATAGGGCTCTTTGAGACTCCGATTGCCTATGGAAGACTTAAAGATGCTGATACAGTAATGAGAGAATTGGAGGAGGTAATTAGGAAGCGCAAAACCGTATCAAAGGGGCTTAGTCGATCTAACCTGGGAGGTTGGCACTCCGAAAGTGACATGCTCGAATGGGGTGGCCCTGCGGCACAAAGGCTTGCTGAGGCTGCAGTCAAAATTGCCAAACGGATGAGTCACTTTAAAGAGTCCTCGACGGAAGACCGCCAGTGGATTGTGCGCATGTGGGCAAACGTGACTCCTGCGGGTGGGTTAAATCTTTTACATAGTCATCCAGGCAATCTGTGGGCTGCTGTGCTCTACATTGATATGGGCCATGAAAAAGAGCAGGATCCCGGTGACGCGGGAGGAAATTTTTATCTGGAAGATCCGAGATTTTCAATGGCTGCGATGCGTGACACCGCCTTTCGAATTCGGGGGATCGACGGCCAGCCTCAGCAGTACCAGACAGAAATTCAACTCCAGCGAGGGAATCTCATCATGTTTCCGGCATGGCTGCGGCATGAAGTTCGAACACATACCGGAAATAGAGAACGGATTACTATCGCAATGAATATCGACGCCGTGAGTAAAGACGTGAATCTATAAGTTGGTGGGGAGCTCGGGTAGTAAGGTCGCCTTCAAGACGCAAGAGCGCTGAAGGTGACCGAACTAATCAAGAACTAGTGCGCAGCTGCCGAGGTCGCTCTTCGAAAGCGATAGCGAATAAACGGATTGAGTAAGCGGGCCAGTCCCTTGGTAAAAGTCAGCGGGCTGTCCATCACGGCAAAGCAAAGGCATCCCTCTTCACTGGCAGGCCGATGCAAATCTTTGGCGGTGCGTACGACGAAGTCACCTGGCTTGTAGTGTCCGAGCTCGTCCTCGAAACTACCATCCAGCACCAGCGTAACCTCGTTGCCCTGATGCTTGTGCACGGGCACTTGACTACCGGGCTTCATATACAAGAACTCGCACTGCGTCTGACCATCTAGTGTCACAGTTGCCTGATTGATGCCGCCGGCGAGCTGTCTCCAGACCAAACCGTCCGAAGCAACCTTCGCGAGCGCGCGGGGCAGCGTTACGCTGTGATCTAACATGTGGATTTCGGACACACTGTCCGCCGTAGTGCGGTCACCTTTTATTTGCGGGTGATCCACAATACTGTCGATCATTGCGGAAAAATTGATGCTGCTTGCCCTACGATCCGGCGTGCTTCTGAGCCACTCTTCGGAGGCGGCCTCTTCAAGCTCACTAACCGATTTGCGGCAGATAGCACAGAGCTCGACGTGAGCGGAGATGACCACGTTCATGCCGGGTGAAAGAGTACCTTGAGCAAAGCCCTCGAGCTGTTCAGGTGTAGGGTGATATTTAGCGTCGATATTCATACTTCGGTACCAACCATTTGTCTCAATTTTCCCACTCCGAGTCGGAGCCGTGACTTGAGCGTTCCGAGCGGAATCTCCAGCACTGCGGCAGCCTCTTCGTGAGTACGATCGTGGATATAGATCTGTTCAACAACTGCCCGCTGAGCGGCGGGTAGTTGACCGTAAAAACTTTGTATTTTGCTGACCTCTACTTCCATGGTGCCCTCTTCCTCATGCACCAGCTGGGAATCTATATCAGACTCTTGCGGCCAGATGTCATCTGCGCTCACGGTCGCGGGTTGACGTTTCATTTTACGCAAAATGTCGAAACATCGATTTCTCGTAAGAGTAAAAATCCAGCTTTGGGCTGTGCCCCGGTCTAAGTCGTAAAGCGGTGCTTTTTGCCACACCGTCAGCATGGCCTCCTGCACGAGGTCGTGGGACAGCTGTTCGTTTCGGGTCAGCTTCATTCCCATAGCGTATATTTTGTTGGAGAACCGAGAAAATAGAGCGTTGAAGGCCGCACGGTCTTGGTGGTTGCCCACCGCAATCAACAATTGTTCATCACTATCCGAGCCATCGCTGGCGACTCTCGGTGCAGGCGGTGTTGTCGGTTTTTTTAACGACTTTTTGTTGACTAAAGAGCCCATAATCACGCTTCCAGCGCCAGAAACCACGTCTTCCATAACACCTTTAAACGCAATTCAGAGGGTTACGGATCACTTGGAATAAGCTGTAGTTGTAGGGGTGATCTAAACAGTAACAGACTCCGTTAGAAGATGATACCAGTAATAGTAGGCACATTGACTCCATGACACCGACTCCTGAACTCAAGTCTGCACAAAATCTGACCAGCGCAGACTACTTGGCGTCCCGCGTCAAAGAGGCCTATCAGAGCCTAGGCACGGAGAACTTGTCAGATGTAGAGTCGTTGTACGCCTCGGACATCTACTTCGAAGATCCGCTACACGCCGTGCAGGGCAGACCGGCTCTTATGCAGTATTTCACCAAGCAATTTGCCAACCTGCACAAGTGCGCATTCAAGTTTCATTCGACCATCGTTAACGACACCGATGTGTTTATGACCTGGACCATGTTCCTAAATCATCCGAAACTGCGAGGGGGCGAAACTGTCCGAGTAGAAGGTGCAAGCTATCTGCGCACGCGAAACGGAAAGGTCTACTACCACCGCGACTACTTCGATCTGGGATCTATGTTGTATGAGAACGTCCCACTACTCGGTCGCATCATCAGAAAGCTCAAATCACGTCTCGGACAATGAACATACTGATTACCGGCACCACCTCCGGTATCGGTCTGAAACTGGCACAGGATTATCTGTCAACAGGACACACGGTTCACTGCTGTGGACGAAACAAGCCAATACTGCAAGATCTGGTCACAGCATTCGGCGAACGAGCAAAGCCTATCAGCTTTGACGTGCAAAACCGAGAGGACTGTCTGGCCTTTCTCAGCGCCCTACCCGAGCTAGACTTGGTCATTTTAAATGCTGGAACCTGCGAATACATCGATGCCAGCAATTTTGATGCCGCCAGTTTTGAAAGGGTCATTCGCATCAATTTGATTGGTCTTGCGAATTGCCTCGAAGCGCTGATTCCCAAATTAACGGCCGGCTCCAGTTTGTCGCTGATGGGCAGCAGTTCAAGCTACCTGCCACTGCCAAGGGCGGAGGCCTACGGCGCATCGAAGGCAGCAATCGAGTATCTTGCGAAGACACTCGCTATCACGCTTGGAAAAGACGGGATCCACGTCAGTTACATTGCTCCGGGATTTGTCGAGACACCTTTGACCGACCTCAATGACTTTCCGATGCCGATGCGGGTAAATGTCGAATTCGCATCGCGGCGGATACGGCAGGGCCTCGAGCAAAGGCAGAGCGAGATCCATTTTCCGAAGTTGTTTACCGGCTTAATGAAAACACTCTCCTTACTGCCATTCGGCTGGCAACGATTTTTACTTACAAAGGTCTTAATTCCATAACTCCCCTCACATCCATCTGGCAGCCTGGACCGTTAGAACCGGGCTGATCTGAGAAGAGCAATAAAAATGACAAGGCAGCGCATCGCAATTGT
>JASMER010000108.1 GCA_030752195.1 Gammaproteobacteria bacterium | reverse complement strand
GACATCGCGTGTGTGGGTCACCGTATCGTGCCAGGACAGGCCCAGCGTGAACATGGAATCCGGTGCAGGCGTTGAGGGGGTCGAATAAAGTTTGCGTTCGGCACGACCCTGCTCAGTATCTGGCATGGCTGTAGTTACCAGGCCAACCCGTAATTGAGGCAGCGGTTTGGTCAGCTTACTGAAGGGGGTATTGTCGTGGTGCGCCCACTGATAAGGCGTGGTGTATCCTTGAGCCTCGTAATAGAGGCGGGTGCGTTCCATATAGGGTACGTCGTAGGGGGTCATCACGTCGCTTGCGCTCCTGTTTCTGCTGTAAGAATAGCGACAAATCCAGTCAATAAAAAGAGGCATGGCAGGGCAATCTATACGCCAGTTTAAGTAATCATCCAACAAGCTGCGCGTTAAGAGCTGCGCATGTCCGATTCCAGCCGCGTCCGGAGCGCCGGTTTGAATACAGACTCGTGTGCGTGATAGCTTTATTCTGAGCCCTTAGCCTGGATTAACGTGCCATGATCATATTGACCAAACCCAAGTTCAGCCTTCCGGGGGTTGTGCTTGGTTGCCTGATTGTTTTTTGTGTGTTTTTGTCCTCTCCGCTCGCAGCGCAAGGGAGCTCTTCTATGACTGAGCCATCACCTGTTTCCGGTGTAAATTTTAGACAGATTACGGCCAACGGTTTGGATTTCAGGATTGCTGTGGCAGGCGATTCGGGTCCGTTGATGCTGCTGGCGCATGGCTGGCCTGAATCTTGGTACAACTGGCGCCATCAATTATCCTTTTTTTCGCAGAGAGGATTTCGCGTGGTAGCTCCGGATATGCGTGGTTACGGTTCAACCGACGCCCCTGATGCGGTTGAGGCTTATGATATCAAAATTCTGGCTGCCGACATGGTGGGGATCCTCGATGCCCTTGGTGAAGAGCGTGCAATTATGGTCGGGCACGACTGGGGGTCGATAGTTGCCTGGAATACAGTGCTCATGTATCCGGAGCGATTCTCCGGGCTGATAGCCATGAGCGTGCCTTATGGAGGCAGACCCGAGCAGTCGCCGCTAGTCTCTTGGAGAGAAGCCTTTGCCGATAACTTTTACTACATTCTCTACCACAATGAGCCTGAAGGTGTCGCTGAGGCGGAGTATGATAACAACCCCTATGGCCTCATCAGCAGACTGTACTTGTCTCCTGATTCGCCGCGGCATGCACCCGAAGTGACTGATCCTCGGCGAGCTGCCGGAGGCTGGATACCGCGACTCGGGGAGCCGCTTGACCTGCCAGACTGGTTGGATCAGTCTGATCTCGATTATGTTGTCAGTGAATTCAAACGGTCCGGTTTTCGGGGCGGCGTGAATTACTATCGGAACTTTCACCGGAACTGGGAAATCACCGCAGACTTACAGGATGCGCGTATTACTGTCCCGACGCTTTTTATCGCCGGTGAACAGGATATGGTCATTGCCGGCGCCAATCGCGGTCGTCTGCAGGGTGCTATGGGACGGGTGGTTGATGATCTGAGGGAGGTTGTTCTGTTGCCCGGTATCGGACACTGGGTTCAGCAGGAGGCGCCATTAGAAACCAATCAGGCCATGTTGCAATTCCTTGAGGGCTTATAATAGGGCGGGCCAATCGCGAGGCTCGCTAATCCAAGTGGGATTGCGGAGGTAACTCGGCAAGCAACATCAAGCCAGCAGAGCTTTCATCCCCTCAATGGCGCGATCTATATGCTCAGTGGTGTTGTATATCGTCGGGCACAATCGCAAGCCTCCGGTAGGAGCAGCTGCAATACCATGGTCTGAATAGAGTCTGTTGCTGATCTCGCCGCCCCGGTTACCTGCGACTTTGGTAATACAGACGCCATGACTGAGCTGTTCTTTCAACGGGGTCACCAGTTCCAGATTGGCCTCCACAAGCCCCTGCTTGAGGCGCTGCGCCAGAAACCGTATACGCTCTTCGATTCGCACTGGTTCGAGGTGATCGTGAAGCTCTGCGGCGGTGCCAAGTGCCGCCAGCGCAGCATCGTCACGCTGACCCAGCGACTCAAATTTCCTCGCGCCAATCAGATCGGTTTCGCTGTCACTACCCCATCCGGGGGCGATGACGCTGGGCCAGATTTTTGCGATGTGCTCTGATTTGACATAGAGCAATCCAACCTCTCTCGGTCCCATGTACCATTTGTGAGCACTCGCGCTGAACGAATCGACATTCAGGGCCGTGAGATCCAGATCTAGCGCTCCCCAGGACTGAGCGCCGTCAACATGAACGTGAATTCCACGATCATGTGCTGCTGAGACCAGTTCGGCGACAGGTAAGCGGATCCCACTGACATTGGAAATTTGCGTGATTGCCAGGACACGGGTATTGGGTCCGAACTTCCGGGTAAAAGCCTCCAGCAGTTCTTGCTCGCTCGTTGGCGCGGTTGGGGTGCTCACTCTGTTGATGTTGAGTCTGAAGCGCTCGGCGCGCACATCCCAGGCCACATTGTTAGTGGGATGATTCTGATCCCAAAGCAATATCTCATCGCCGACCTCGAGTGGCAATCCGTTATTGATCATGTTGTTGGCTTCACTGGTATTTCTAACCAGAGCAATTTCGTCGGCGGAGACATTCAGTTGGGAAGCGATTCTGCTGCGGCACCGTTCAAGTAAATTGGTGTACTTGGCTCTATTATTAAAAGAGCAGTCCCGATCAACGTCGGCAGTAAAATGCTCGACGCTGTCGGTCACTGCGCGAAAAGACGGACAGAGGTTCGCTGCGTTCATTGGCACTGCGTTTTCTGTAAAGGCAAACTGGTTACGAACCTGAAGCCAGAATGTTTCCTCGTCCACTGATTGGGCGTTCAGTGCTCTGGGAGTTGTTCCAATGGCGGCTAGAACTGCCGAGCCTTTCTTTAGAAAGTCCCGCCGGCTGCTTTTGAGATTAGGTTTCAGCATAGTGTTCTCCAATTCAGTCCGTTCAGCCAGGCAGATGTTGCCCCGACTGAGATCTGCTGTACTCTGTTTTCAGACTATTCTCTGATCGTGGAATCCCGCGATTTCAGTATCCGTGTAGCCGAGATCCTGCAATATCGCTTCAGTGTGTTCGCCAAGGGTCGGGGCCCGACGGCGTATTTCACCCGGGGTGTCAGAAAGCTCTACCGGCGTTTGCAAGATATGGGCGGTGTTTGGTAGACCGGGAAATTCAACTGGCTGAAATAGACCCTTGGCGGCGATATGTGGATCATTTAGAACATCCTGAGGAGAGAGTATCGGTCCTGCTGGAATTCTAGCGTTTTCCATTTCCCGAAGTGCCTGTTCGTTTGTGCGGTCAGCGCACCACTGGGCCAGCCTATTACTGATGATTTCACCGTTGTCCCCGCGGCTGATGTCGTCTTTAAACCGGGGGTCTTCCAGCCAGTGGTCTTCTCCCATAAGTTCTGCCCAGCGTTTGAATAGCGGGCCACCCACAGTCTGTATAAGAATCCAACCGTCTTTTGTCTGGAAAGTATCAGCCGGGCCCGAGGTTTGAGAGCGATTAAGAGTTGCCGTCCGGTTGACCTGTAGCGCCTGCTGCTCGATCGCGGTCGCGTTCATCATCGTCAGGGCGGTATTAAAAAGCGCTCCCTCCACAATCTGACCCCTGCCGGTCTTTTTCCGTTCATAAAGCGCCGCGAGCGTGCCGAAGGCAGACAAACTAGCAGTGCCAAAATCGATGAACGGCGCGTAGGCTTTGACTGGTTGGTCGGGTGTGCCTGACATGTACATGTTCCCCGACATTGCCTGGCCGAGGCCGTCGAAACCGACTCGATTAGAGTAAGGGCCGCCGCGGCCAAAAGCGGAAATCATGGTCAGAATAATGTCAGGTTTAATCTGGGTCAAACTCTCATAGTCAAGCCCCATAGCGCTCAGTGTGTCAGGTGGCAGATTGGCGACTACCACATCAGCTGTCGCAACCAATTTTTTAACAATTTCTCGCCCCTCAGGCTTCATCGGGTTCAGCGTCAGGCCTCGCTTGTTGCGTCCAAGCTGCAGAAACATGGCACCATCGCCGGTTTTTGTTACCGGAGAGACGAAGCGGTCTTCCGAGCCGTCAACTTTTTCAATGCGGATGACGTCGGCACCAAGATCTGCCAATAGTGTCGCGCAGTAAGGGCCCGCGATATAGCGCCCAAAGTCTAATACCCTGATGCCTTCTAACACTTTGCTCATGTACGTAATTCCTGTTGAAAACTGAAGCAATGGACGTTTAGTGATCTCCGCCGACGTCTCTGATTCTACCACAAGCGCTTATACACCCCGAGCTGTGTGGATTGCCAGCGATGATCCAGCTTATGCGGCCTGTCTATTGGGGATTTCTGAGGGTTTTTTAGCCCGGCAGGGGCGCGATATACTACGGTTGTTCAGCGCTGCGCGGTTATTCCACGAACGCTTATATCTTTGCTTCCTTTGCAGGTGGGCAGAACGTGCAAGTGTATAGCCGGCTGCTCTCTAATAGCCCGAGACATGTCGCGGGACCTCTGACTCAATCAATTCGAGACCATTCAATGACTCAGTATTTTTCACGCTTGAACGCAATCTCTTTTTTCTCGTTTTCAGTTGCCTTGTGCTTTTTGGCCAGCTCGGCGCTTGCTCAAGACATTGTCCACCCGGGCTATGAAGTTGCCCCCGAACGCAGAACCACCGGCATCGGTAAGTTCTACATGGGTCGTGAGATTTCATTCGTCATGGGGCATCAGGCTGCGCAATGGCTGAATAGGCCAAGCCGGATTCAGGAAGAAATGCCAGATCAGGTTGTGGCGAATATGGGACTAGCAGCGGATGATGTGGTCGCTGATATTGGCGCAGGGTCAGGGTACTTTTCATTCCGAATTGCAGCTCTGGTCCCTGAGGGCAAGGTGCTATCAGTAGACATCCAGCCAGAAATGCTGCAGCTCATAGAGGAGCAGAAAATGCGAAACCGCGTCGAAAACGTTGATGGGGTGCTCGGTGAGATAGATGATCCTAATTTACCGGCCGAATCCATCGACGCGGCAATCATGGTTGACGCTTATCACGAGTTTTCTCACCCGTTTGAGATGATCAACGGCATTTATCAAGCGCTGCGCCCGGGCGGCAGGATTTTCCTCCTCGAATATCGGGGCGAGGACCCCTCGGTACCCATCCGGCCTTTGCACAAGATGACCGAAGAGCAGGTCGTGAAAGAGATGAGTGTTTTCGGCCTGGAATGGACGGAGACTCTTGACTTTCTGCCTTGGCAGCACATGATGATTTTTACCAAGCGAGGATAACCCATCCCTGTATGTTTCGTAGCCTGCTTTTATCCGAGCTGTCCGGCTTGCCTGAAAGTCGTCACGCGGCTGCCTTCGGGCTTTTTGATTAGGCTGCTTTGATCAGACTCATGCCCCAGCCTTCAACTTCGGGCGCTGTTTGCGAGCAATTCCCGAAAAGAGGATAATTGAGCGCTTGAATGGCAGCGGCCGAGCCGGGTGTTCTGACGGATGCCTTCGGTAACTGACCGTCTGAAGTATTCCTAAATTGCAATTGAGGAACATCATGCAACGTGAATCAATGGAAGTTGACGTAGTCATTGTTGGAGCAGGTCCGGCAGGTCTTGCGACTGCTTGTAAATTGCTGCAGCTGGCACAGACCAGTGAGCGCGAGTTAACGGTCTGTGTGCT
>JASMER010000107.1 GCA_030752195.1 Gammaproteobacteria bacterium | reverse complement strand
GCATTCTCACTGGCGACCAGGTACGTGTTGAACTTACGCCCTACGACCTAACCAAAGGCCGCATTACCTATCGAGCCAGGTAGATTCGCAGCCATGCTCGTTACGGCCTGTCATTCCTCCTCGGCAAGGGCACGCTTCTTCTTTTTAGCATTTGCCTCTACGCGAATCTCAATTGAATCAGCGGCGGTCACGAAAACGTCGCCACCGTCAGCGAGTCGACCAAAGAGGATGTCTTCAGCAAGCGCCTTCTTTAGCTTCTCCTGAATGAGACGGGCCATCGGCCTTGCTCCCATTGCCTCGCTGTAGCCATGCTCAACAAACCAGTCACGGGCGCTTTCTTCAACATGAAGCACCACGCCTTTTTCATCGAGTTGCACCTGAAGGTCTACCAAGAATTTATCTACGACGGTTCTGATCGTTTCAGGCGACAGCGAGCCAAATTGGATGATGCCATCGAGCCGGTTGCGGAATTCTGGCGTAAAGGCTTTCTTAATAACCCCCATACCATCTGAACTGTGGTCTTGCTCAGTGAAGCCTATTGAAGCGCGGGCCATCTCTTGAGCACCAGCGTTAGTCGTCATGATCAGAATGACATTGCGAAAATCGGCCTTACGACCATTGTTGTCAGTAAGGGTTCCATGGTCCATCACCTGCAACAGCAAGTTAAAAACGTCCGGGTGCGCTTTCTCAATCTCGTCAAGTAGCAGAACGCAGTGCGGGTTTTTGGTAACTGCTTCGGTAAGTAGCCCCCCTTGATCAAACCCAACATACCCTGGCGGTGCACCAATCAATCGGGAAACTGTATGGCGCTCCATATATTCGGACATATCAAATCGGAGCAGCTCTATCCCCATGATCTTTGCGAGCTGCCGACTGACTTCAGTCTTACCGACACCAGTTGGTCCGGAAAACAGGAACGAGCCGATAGGCTGGTCTTGCTCGTTCAAGCCCGCGCGAGACAGCTTAATTGCAGTCGCAAGAGAGCCAATCGCCTCTTCCTGACCGAAGACCACCATTTTTAAGTTGCCTTCTAAGTTCTTCAAGGCGGCCACGTCAGAACTCGAGACATGTTTAGCCGGAATCCTAGCGATACTGGCAACGACCTTTTCCATGTCAGTTGCTTGGATGAGTTTTTTCCTTTTACTCGCGGGCTGTAACTGCTGGTAGGCACCAGCTTCATCAACAACATCGATTGCCTTGTCGGGCATGTACCGGTCATTGATATAGCGGCCAGCTAATTCTGAGGCGGCTTTTAGTGAACTGTCGCTGTATCGAAGTTTATGGTGCTCCTCGAACCTCTGTTTCAATCCTTTCAAGATTTTGTAGGTTGTCTCGATGTCAGGCTCTTCAACGTCAATTTTCTGGAAGCGGCGAGATAGCGCTCTGTCCTTGTCAAAAATGCCCCGATATTCCTGATAGGTCGTGGAACCAATGCAGCGGAGCTGGCCAGAAGTTAGTGCAGGTTTTAGTAAATTTGAGGCATCCATGACTCCGCCGGATGCGGCGCCAGCGCCAATGATTGTGTGAATTTCATCGATAAAGAGAACAGCATTTTCATCTTTTTTCAATTCGCCAAGTAGTGCCTTAAAGCGCTTTTCGAAGTCTCCGCGATATTTAGTGCCGGCCAGCAATGCGCCGAGATCAAGAGAGTAGATAACACTGTCCGACAACACATCAGGGACTTGCTTTTCTACGATAAGTCTTGCCAATCCTTCTGCCACCGCTGTTTTCCCTACTCCAGACTCCCCAACGAGCAGCGGGTTGTTTTTACGCCTTCTGGAAAGGATCTGAACCACGCGTGTTACTTCTTCAAGCCTGCCAATCAAAGGGTCAATTCGTCCAGCCTCAGCTTCGCTATTAAGGTTAGTGGCAAAGCTTTCGAGAGGGTTGGTTCGATTTTCCGCAGAGGCCCCCTCTTCCTGTTGTTCAGTGCCTGGATCACTGGTTTCGCCTTCGCCGGCAATTTTTGAAATGCCGTGCGTGATATAGTTAACTACATCAATCCGGGCGATGTCTTGCTGCTTCAAGAAGAACACCGCTTGACTCTCCTGCTCAGAGAATATCGCGACCAGTACGTTAGCTCCTGTGACCTCTCGTTTTCCCGACGACTGAACGTGAAAGACCGCACGCTGAAGCACACGTTGAAAGCCGAGTGTTGGCTGCGTTTCTCGGCTGGTTTCGCTCTCGGGAATAAGGGGTGTTGTTGAATCGACAAATTCGGCCAGTTCGTTTCGAAGTTTCGGCAGATCGCAGTCACAAGCTGAAAGCACACTTGTAGCGATCTCATTATCGAGAAGAGCCAATAGAAGATGCTCAACTGTCATAAATTCATGACGCTTGTTTCTCGCACCTTTGAACGCGCTGTTGAGCGTGGTTTCTAAGTCTTTACTGAGCATAGAGCTTCCAATTATGAGTGGTGGCTTGCGTTACCTGTCTACCTCAACAGAGCACATTAAAGGCTGCTCGCACTCTCTTGAGTATTCGTTAACCTGTGCCGCTTTGGTTTCGGCGACGTCTTTGCTAAAGACTCCGCAGACACCTTTTCCCTCGGTGTGAACCTTGAGCATGATCTGAGTCGCTTTTTCGACGTTCATTCCAAAGAACGAACGCAGCACATCAACCACAAAATCCATAGGCGTATAGTCATCATTAACCAAAATGACTTTGTATAGAGGGGGCTTTTTGAGCTTCGGCTTTTCAGTGGTCGCGGCATAGCCGACATCGTTGTTGTCACCGGCGTCGCTATCGTCCGAACCGATAGGCTGTTTGGACGACTGTTTCACTGTCGCTAGGATCAGCACGAGAGCCTCTCAGATGCGCTGTTGCGTTTTTGGAAACTGCTTCTGCGAAGCAGCAACGCATTGTCCGCCAGATCGACCGCCACGAAAAAGACTACTGTTCTGATTAGGCTGGACAGTCGCACGGCTTGGTGTCGGACACTCTATTATACGCTCATACATCAGGGTTAGATGTACCGTTAGAGCGGATAAGTGTCTTTGACATTGTATTGTGTTTAGGTTACACATGCATTCTAGAGGAGTTCGTTCTCACTCTAGGGGATAAAATAATAAAAGTCAGGAAAAAATAAGCACGGAGCATGATATGAGTACCGGGCAAGTTAAATGGTTCAACAATGCAAAAGGGTTTGGGTTCATCCTGCCAGACGATGGTGGCGCGGATTTATTTGCACACTATTCTGCGATAAGTATGGATGGCTATAAGACCTTGAAAGCAGGTCAATTGGTCACCTTTGATGCAGTGGATGGCCCGAAGGGCCTTCACGCGGCAAATATTCAGGCAGTGGAATCGGCGAGGGACAATCACGTTGTGCTGTCTGACAGCGTCGAAGAGATGGAGTTGGCCGAATCGTCGGCAGCCGAACCTATCGACGAAGCTGTGGAAGAACTGGAAGAAGTGACTGCCTAGCACTGACGTAATCCAGTCTGCAGAGTTGAAATTGCTGGTCAATCGCAGGCCGATTGCTCGTGCGCGAGCTTGTTCTATGGCTCGTCTTGTTCTGTTCAACAAACCGTTTGGGGTGCTTTCTC
The DNA here is from genome assembly GCA_030752195.1 of Gammaproteobacteria bacterium. Taxonomy (GTDB): domain Bacteria; phylum Pseudomonadota; class Gammaproteobacteria; order Pseudomonadales; family Pseudohongiellaceae; genus UBA9145. Next base: position 2,123 of record JASMER010000107.1, on the reverse strand, counting down.
AGTTTACCCCCGATGCGGGGCATCCGTGCCTGGCCGAATATATTGATCAGCCTGGCATTTATCCTGCCGGTAGGCTAGACCGTGACTCTGAAGGACTTCTCTTGCTCACAGACAATGGAAAGCTCCAGCAGCGGCTATCAAATCCCAAGTACGACAAAAAAAAACGCTACTTAGTACAAGTAGAAAGAGAGATTTCAGATGAGGCTTTGGAGCTGCTATGCGTGGGTGTGGAATTAAATGATGGCAGAACCCGGCCCGCAATGGCGACACGCATCGAAGCGCCCGATTTGTGGCCGCGTGTGCCGCCGATTCGAGTTCGACAGACTGTTCCTACCTCGTGGTTGAGTCTTACCTTACAGGAGGGACGAAATCGTCAGGTCCGCCGCATGACGGCCGCGGTCGGCTATCCTACCCTCAGGCTGGTGCGGGTGCAGATTGCCGATTGGCGCCTTGAAGATCTGCAGCCCGGCAAGTGGATTTCTACAACTGTCTCGGCGTAAGCCAAACGCAACCTATTCCTGCCATCGCTTGAGTGCGTCTATATCGCTTCTGCGGCTCTCGACCCACCGACTCTCAGACAGGCTGGTTTGTTTTTTCCAGATAGGCGCTCGGCTTTTGAGAAAATCCATGATGAAGTCAGCCGACTCGAATGCCGCCTGTCGGTGTCTGCTGGCCGTAGCGACCAGAACAATCTGGTCACCCGGATAAAGCTCTCCTATCCGGTGGATGATGCGCACGCCCAGCAGCGGCCACCGTTTCGACGCTTGTTGCAAGATCGACCCCAGCTGTTTTTCCGTCATGCCGGGATAATGTTCAAGAAACAACCGCTGAGTTTTACCGGAGCCCTCGGAATCATTGCTCTCCGTGCCATAAAGTTCCCGTACTAAACCCGTGAACAGGACAATGGCTCCCGCATCACCAGCCCGATGACGCAAGGCTGCATATTCTGCTTCTACGAAAAAGTCTTCGGTTTGCACAGAGATCATGGCTAGCCTCCCGTCATTGGTGGAAAGAAGCCCACTTCATCCCCGTCTGTAATCGGTGAAGAAGTTTCTGCAAATATCTGATTGACTGATATCAGTGGTTGGTTAGGGCTTTGACTCAATTCACTAAATGACGAATCTGTCTCGCTTAAATATCTGATTAAAGCCGCCACAGTCGTCAGGTTCTCGACAGTCTCAAGCCGATCTTCTCCTCTGCCCATATGTTCTCTAATGCTTGCAAAATAAAATACAGTAATCATCACGCTGACCTACCCCGCACGCTTGTAATGCCCACTGCGCCCACCTGACTTCTCCAGTAAGGTGACATCGCCGATTACCATCTCTTTGTCAACCGCCTTGCACATGTCATAAACCGTGAGGGCGCTGACGCTCGCCGCTGTAAGCGCTTCCATTTCGACACCGGTTTGGCCGGATAGGCGGCAGATTGCTTCGATGGCCACGCAGCCAGACTCTGCATCGAGCTCAAGATCTACCGTTACCGAGGTCAACATGAGTGGATGGCACAGCGGGATGAGTTGGCTGCACAGCTTGGCGGCCTGTATTCCGGCGATTCTGGCAACGCTCAACACATCCCCTTTCTTGTGGCTCCCTGCGCCAATCATCGACAGCGTTTCAGCGCTCATAAACACCCGCGCCTGTGCTCTGGCGACCCGTTCCGTGCTCGTTTTGCCACTGATATCGACCATACGTGACTTGCCGTCAGCGTCTAAGTGCGTGAATGATTTGCTCATGAAATCGTGATTCCTGGAAATTTCTGCTAATTATCGCTTTTTCTTCTACAGAGCAGAAGCCGCTTTTCCACTTACATTGGCCAGCGCTCTCCTAACATTGATAAAATTTCGCGGCGTAAATCATGAACCATTATCCCCACATCACCGTTGCCACAGTCGTCCCTCAGCAGGGGCGCTTTCTCATGGTGCAGGAAAAGTCCGGTGAATCTCTGGTTTACAACCAACCCGCCGGCCATGTTGAAGTGGGAGAAGGCCTGATTGCCGCTGCTATTCGTGAAACCTATGAGGAAACAGGATGGCAAGTGCGTATTGAAGCCCTCATCGGCATTTACTCTCATGTTCTGAAAGGGCATGGAATCCATTACTTACGACATTGTTTTCTTGCCAT
>JASMER010000106.1 GCA_030752195.1 Gammaproteobacteria bacterium | reverse complement strand
GTAGATACCTGATCGATGCCTGCGTTGGTCAGGGAGTCCGAACAGAAGACTATTCCGGCATCCACCGCTACTGCGACGCAATATGTCATGGCCTGCTCAACTCACCCCTCATCTTTCAATCATACTAAGGATAAGCTGAGGCGCAAAGCGCTAATTGGGACTCGCTCCAACGGGTGATCAGAGGCTGGCTGTCGGGCAGTCGGGATTGAGCAGACGCCTTGCTCAGTTACACCTTATGGGACAGCCCGGGCTAATCCAGGTCGTCATAATCAAACTGAAGATCAATCCGTTTGCTGTCCCGGCGCTCTTCAAGGCGTCTGCGCAGTTCTGTCAGGCTCGTGCCGTTGGCGGCTGACTTGTTAGACGCTATTATGAAGGTTTCATTGCTAAGATAAAGGTCAGTGGGGATTTCAATGACGGGCTCGTCCGGTTCTTCCCAGTTGTGCTCTTTCATTGTCATTCTCACTCCGTGCCAGGGATGTGATTGCAGGTGCCGGGACAGCGGGCACCTGCCTCTGTTATCGTTGCCAGAGTGACATTACTTCAGAAAAATTTGGTTTCGATGTTACAAATACCCGCGCAGCCAGGTACTCGCGGCGGCGCTTGCGCCGCCGCTTAGGCGCCGGCAAGTCGATCGATTGCTTGCTGGCGCAAGACTTTTTTGGCAATTTTACCGGAGGCGATGCGAGGAAGTTGCTCACGCTGGAAGTAGAATTTTTCCGGTACCTTAAAAGCCGCGATCTTGTCTCGCAGAAAGCCGGTTAACTCATCTGCCGTCAGGCTCCGTCCTTCTTTCAACATGATGGTGGCGCAGGGTACCTCGCCAAGTCGAGGGTCTGGAATGCCGTACACAGATACCTCGCTCACCGCAGAATGCTCGTGGATCGCATACTCCACCTCTGCGCAGCCAATGTTTTCCCCGCCGCGAATCACGATGTCTTTGGCGCGGTCTAGAATAATCAGGAAGCCAAGATCATCCAGCAGGCCGAGATCTCCGGTGTGGAACCAGCCGTCTTTCAGCACTTCCGCTGTCGCTTCTGGTTTGTTCCAGTAACCTTTCATGACGGAAGGCCCTTTGATGCATATTTCGCCAACTTCGTTAGCAGACAAAGTTTGTCCCTGTTCGTTAACGATTCTGACCTGGGTCAGTGGGGGAGTTGGTCTACCGGTGCTGTTGGGTCGGGACTGATAAAATTTTCCCGAGATGATGGCGCCGAGCGCATTTGTCTCAGTCAGCCCATAGCCTAAACCGGGTAGCGCTTTATCCGGAAATTTCTGAACCATCATTGCCAGATGCTCCGGTGGCCTTGGTGCGCCACCACTCTGCACGCTGCGCAGGCTGGACAGATCAGTAGTGGCGAAATTTGGTGATTGCATGACCTCCCAGGTCATCGTCGGCACTCCATGCAGAATGGAGATACGTTCGCTCTCGATCAGTTCCAGCGCGGCCTCTGCATTCCACTTATACATCATCACGAATTTGCGCTGATAGATGAAGCTTGCCAGGAACTGCGCATGACTGCCGGTCACGTGGAAGAGCGGCACGTTAGCGAGCAGTGCAGCTTGATAGGGCGGATTGTCCTCGCGCAGCTCTGGCCTCAGTATTTCGTTGATTTCTTTAACAAATTTCCAGGTAAAAAGAGCGCTGATGATGCCGCGATGCGTAGACAGCACGCCTTTGGGATGGCCGGTGGACCCGGAGGTGTACATGATGGATGCGTCGTGTTCCGGCGTAATCCCAAGCGCATCGAAGTCAGATTCCTCCAGCGGTTGACAGCCGTCTATCAGGCTATGAATTTCCGGGATGGCAGGTTCGGCAGCGGTCGGCCGCATCAATATGACGTCGATGCTCAACTTGCTGAGGCTGGCATGTATTTTCTCATGGCGGGGGGTGTCGGCGAAGATAAGCCTTGCCCCGGAGTCCTCGAGCCCATATTCAAGCTCTGGCCCGGTCCACCAGGAATTCATGGGTACAACAATCGCTCCGAGCATTGTGATCGCCATATAGGCAAGGCACCACTCTGGCGAATTCCGGCCACAGACAGCGACGCGATCCCCTGTCTGAATGCCGTATTGTTCCTGCAGCTGTCGCGCCAGTTTGCTCGCGGCAGTGAAGGCTTCGCCAAAGCTGTATCGCGTCGCTTCATAGACCAAGAAATCCTGATCGGCGTCAGCCAGTCCGATGCGGTACAGTTCGCAGAGGTTAGCGGGGACTTTGGTGAAGACCGGGAGTTCATGCCCATCAATAATCGCAGAGCCAACAGAAAGCGGGGCATCTGGCGCTTTATGGGATTCGACGATTTCTTTCAGCTGTCCCAGATCTTCCAGAATTTCAGCGTCACTCAGCATGGCTAGCTCACTCAGCCTTAAATTCCAGCGTGACTTTACCCTTCGCCTGGCGCTTGGTGAAGATATTGAATGCTTTGACGAATTGCTCTTTGGGAAACGTTTGGGTCACGACAGGATTCAGCTGACCGTTCGCATACATTGCCAGCAGTTCGTCGAGGTTCTGTTCGTAGGCTTTTGGTTCTTCTTTGCGGAATCTTCCCAGAAATACGCCAACCATCGAGGAGCCTTTGAGTAGAGCCAGATTGGCCTTGTACTCCGGAATTCGGCCGCTGGTGAAGCCGATCACGAGAAGACGGCCATTCCAGTTAATGCAGCGGCAACTCTGGTCAAAAAGATCTCCGCCAACCGGGTCGTAAATGACGTCAGCACCACGCCCATCTGTGAGTTCCTTGACCTTCTCCTTGAGTTCTCCGTCACCGTAATTGATCGTGGCATCTGGTTTGAACTGACGAACGAAATCCAGCTTGTCTTCAGTGCTTGCTGCTGCAATTACCTTTGCTCCCATCACTTTACCCAGCTCCACAGCCGACAACCCGACGCCTCCGCTGGCTCCTAACACCAGCAGCGTTTCTCCGGGTTGCAGTTTGGCCCGCTGCTTCAGTGCGTGGTAGGAGGTTGTGTAAACCATGGCAAAACCGGCGGCAGTTTTGAAATCCATGTTGTTAGGTATGCGGCGCACACTTTCGGATTTTACAATGACCTGCTCGGCCAGCCCCCCGATCCCGGGTATGGCCATGACCCGATCACCGACGTTCAGTGCGCTGAATTTCGCACCGACAGACTTGATGACGCCGCCGACTTCCGACCCGGGCGTGAAGGGCATGGGCGGCTGAAACTGATATTTGCCCTGAATTTGGAGGCCATCAGGGAAATTGAGTGAGGCTGCATGTACCTCTACCACCGCTTCGTATTCGCCGGGTTCAAGATCTGGGATGTCTTCCAGAACCAGGTTTTCAGGTGGACCATAGGAATGACACATTACAGCTTTCATAGAGGCCTCTCTTTTGACAGGAAGCGGGATTCAATCATGAATAGAACGTGACTTCAAACCTGTGAGGACCAGCTCCGGACGTGTGTCGGACCAATATAAAACCGCGAAAGAGGGACAGTTGTTGTGGCAGAATCAACGCAGTATATTGACCGTTCCCGATAAGGAAGTTACGTCATGGATGAAGCGCAGCGCATCGCCTATCTCAAACATATGGGATACGAGCAATACTACTCCCGTTATGTTCTGGTCGGAGCGAAAGCGTCTGTCATTCCTGCCGCAGCACAAGACACTTATGATTCTCAGGGATCTCAGCAGTTGCCTAAAAAGACAATACAGGCCGATCCGCCACACAGGGAGCTTTATGCAAAGCCCGAATTTGACGCCGGCAAGCGTCACAGAGCGATTGCTGCAGAAGAGGTAGCGATCCGCCACCAAAGACATGTCAGACCTGCGGAAGCAGAGACAGGAGGAGCCGAGGCAGGGAGACCAGGGACCGGAAATGAGCAGATCCTGGGCGAAGCATCGCGGTTCAGTGTGCAGTTCTTCCGGGTGAATGCTCAGCTTGCAGTGATTAATGAGGCGCCACATGATGCCGGTGGCAGAGAAAATCAGCAGGCGACCTCACTGCTGGCCAACCTGCTTGTTGCACTTGGATTGGGTCAGGAAGAGCTCGCAAGCCTGACTGCAGACAGATTTAACTGGCCGATCGCAGAAGGGCTCGGCGCGAAGGGGGATTCCCGCCATGCCGCCAAGTTGGCGCTTAACGGGTTCATCGCTCAGCGGCATGAGCAGCAGGGGTTTTCGAATCTGCTGTTGCTGACGGCCCAGCTAGCAGACCTGATGGCATTTAACCCTGAACAGCCGGACATGGGTGACCAGGATCTGGTGGATGTGCCGTTCAAACTTACAATTACCCACAGCCTGCATGCTATGTTGGCGCATTCGGACTTGAAGCGTGAAGCATGGCAGCATTTGACGGCTCTGCGCGAGCGACTGCAGTAAGTCTAGACGATAATGCCCATGGACACTTCCAGACCGACCGGCACGCAATTTTTCGCGCGCACCATGCGCCACAGCGATCTCGATCTGGTAGTCAAGAATGAGGCTGCTGCTTACGCCCACCCCTGGACCAAGCGAATCTTCATCGACTGCCTGCGTGCGGGCTATCAGGCATGGGTTCTGGCTAACAAGCAGGAAATTGCCGCCCACGCAGTAATGTCCGTCGCGGTCGAAGAATGTCATCTCCTGACTCTGTGTGTTCATCCTGCATTTCAAAGAATGGGTTACGGACGCAAACTGTTCGCCCTGCTTTTGGACCGTGCTGCCAGCCTTGAGGCAAAAGAGTGTTTTCTGGAGGTGCGGGTTTCCAATGACAGTGCGATCAGTCTTTATCGCTCTCTCGGATTTACTCAGATTGGCGAGCGATCAAGTTATTATCCGGCAGATTCGGGGCGGGAGGATGCGCTGATTCTCTCCTGTTCACTGCCGCTGCCCTAATTCGAATTCAGCTCTGATCAGAAGAGGGACAGTTTTCAGAACGCATTCGTTTGATCAGGCGCACCACCAGCTTAAAACCGGCGACCGATACAAGCGCTGTGACCATCACTCCGCCCAACATCAGTAAAGAGGCGAGCAGAATGTCAATGAGCTCTTCGCGTGAAATATTCTGCCACGTGGAGATAGCCCAAAGACAGGTCGCGCCGATCGCGAGCCCAGCAATGATCGCCGCGGTTTTCTTACGTACGTTTAGTAGGGAGAAAATCAAAAGCCGGTCCGCCATTGAGGTCATTAAAGGTTGCTTTACAGTCAGGATAGCCACTACAGCCCCAGAATTCACCATTTTTCCCAGCACGTTTTGCGAGCATTGAGCCGCAATTCGGGCATTTGAAGGAGGCTTCGGGCTGTCCATTGTTATCAGAGACCGTTGCCTTGCAGCCCTTGCTATAGCCACTGCAGAACCAGTAGTAACCTTTCTCTGGAGCGGCTCGGATTAAACGTCTGGTACATAGAGGACAGCGATAGAGTTCATCGACGTCTCTGCTTGGTTTCCCGTGGGTGTCGTTCAGCGTCGCTCGGCATTTGGGGAACTCAGAACATCCCCAGAATGGGCCCATTTTTCCTTCACGCTTTCGAAGTGGGGCACCACACTCAGGGCAATTAAACGTTGAGCCTTCGTTTGATTCTGATTCGACCATTATCAGTCCGGCTATTTAGGCAAATCTGCTGGTCAGCGCGGCAAGGAGCGAAGCGTTTTCCTCAGGCGTGCCCACGGAGATGCGCAGTTTATCTTGCAATCGTTCCTGGTTGAGAAATCTGACCAAGATATTTTCAGACTTCAGTTGGTGATAGAGCAGTTCGG
>JASMER010000105.1 GCA_030752195.1 Gammaproteobacteria bacterium | reverse complement strand
ATGAGGGATTTGCCAACGTCGGGGCGCTGGATGCCCGCGCTGAGTTTTCCCGTCAGAAGGAGCATGCACTCGAAGCAGACCGAACCCCTGCTTCGGCCACTTGGCTAAGCTGCAGACACTGATAAGCCACCCAATCCAAATTGGCGGTTCGCCGGCGCTGTCGTGTATACTCGCCGCGCTTTGAGAAGTGCGCGCTCGCCTTCCCCTGACTGCTAACCCGACTTAATAATCTAGTCACCCCTGGATGACCGTCCGTTTATGTCTGAATCTCTTCGCAACATCGCAATTATTGCCCACGTCGATCACGGGAAAACCACGCTGGTGGACAAACTGCTCCAGCAGTCTGGCACGTTGCAGTCGCGGAGTGAAAAAGTAGAGCGGGTCATGGACTCAAACGAACAGGAGCGTGAGCGGGGTATTACGATTCTGGCGAAAAATACCGCCATCAACTGGCAAGGGTACCGCATCAACATCGTCGACACGCCAGGTCATGCCGACTTTGGCGGTGAGGTCGAGCGGGTCCTGTCCATGGTAGACTCAGTCTTGTTGCTGGTGGACGCCGTGGAAGGGCCCATGCCGCAAACCCGTTTTGTCACGCAGAAAGCCTTTGATGAGGGTCTCAACCCTATTGTGGTAGTAAACAAGATTGATCGGGAGGGAGCGCGGCCCGACTGGGTGATTGATGAAGTGTTTGATCTGTTCGACAAGCTGGGCGCCAGCGACGAGCAGCTCGATTTCCCGATTCTCTATTGTTCAGCGCTGCAGGGCAAAGTTGGCTGGGAGGCCGAGGAGCTGAGTGAAGACATGCAGCCCCTCTTGGCCGCCATTATCGAGAAAGTGCCGCCTCCTTCAGTGGCGGTAGACAAGCCTTTTCAGATGCAGATCAGTGCTCTTGACTACAGCAGCTACGTCGGCGTGATCGGGTTAGGCCGGATCTCCCGGGGTAAAGCTGTAACCAATCAAAACGTGGTGATTGTCGATCGTACTGGTAATACCCGTAAGGGACGGATTCTGCAGGTCAAGTCCCATCTCGGGCTCGAGCGTGTCGATGTTGATCAGGCGCAGGCAGGAGACATTGTCTGCGTTACCGGCATTGATAAACTGCAGATCTCCGAAACCCTGTGTGACCCGGAACATGCGCAGGCACTCCCGGCCCTGAGCGTCGATGAGCCCACCATCAGTATGACTTTTCAGGTGAATGACTCGCCATTCGCCGGATTGGAAGGCAAATTTCTCACCACCCGCCACATTAAGGAAAGACTGGACCGCGAGCTGCTTTACAACGTAGCGCTCCGGGTTGAGCAAGGTGAAACATTGGACAAGTACACTGTCTCCGGTCGCGGCGAGCTGCATTTATCCGTGCTGATTGAATCCATGCGCCGGGAGGGCTACGAATTCGCCGTATCGCGTCCAAAAGTGATTCTTCATGAGCAAGACGGCGTGGTTCAGGAGCCCTACGAACAGCTGGTCGTGGATTGTGATGAGCAACATCAGGGTTCCGTCATCGAAGAGTTAGGGAATCGTCGCGCAGCGATGCGAGATCTGATGCCGGACGGCAAGGGGCGGGTGCGCATAGAATTTTTGGTGCCCACTCGCGGTCTGATCGGATTCCGCTCGCTGTTTCTCAGCCTGACTTCCGGCTCGGGCCTGATGACCCATGTATTTGATCACTACGGGGATTACACAGACAGCGAACTGGCCAAGCGTAACAATGGTGTGCTTGTTTCCATGGTCAAAGGCAAGGCTCTGGCTTACGCGCTCTTTAATCTGCAGGGCCGAGGTCGGCTGTTCATTGAGCCAAACACTGAAGTGTACGAGGGAATGATTGTCGGTCTTCACGCGCGGGATAATGATCTGGTGGTCAATCCGACCAAGGCAAAACAGCTGACCAACATCCGCGCCTCAGGCAGTGATGAGAATATACTCCTGACGCCGCCGGTTCTGCACAGCCTTGAGCAAGCCATGGAGTTTATCTCCGATGACGAGCTCATTGAGATCACGCCAAAAAACATCCGCCTTCGCAAACGCTATCTGACTGAAAACGAGCGCAAACGTATGAGTCGCGGGACGGCGGCTCGCGGCTGATGACGCGATCGGGCGGGCCCCTGTAAATGCGTCGCGCACTGTCTTACCATTACCGCCACCTTTTAAACCTGCCAGGCCTGTCATGCATGTCCTTTACCCTGAAGTGAAGCCCTATTGGCGTCAACAGCTGAAAGTGTCCGACCAGCATGAGCTATATGTGGACCAGGCGGGCAATCCGCATGGCGTGCCAATCCTGTTTATACACGGTGGCCCGGGGGCAGGCTGTAACGCCAGCTCTCGACGGTTTTATGATCCGGCGGTCTATCGGATCATCACCTTCGACCAGCGAGGCTGTGGCCGCTCGACGCCTCACGGTGCCCTGACAGAGAATCGCACCCAGGATCTTGTTGAAGACATTGAAACCATCCGCACGTTTCTTGAGGTAGACAAGTTCGTGCTGTTCGGGGGTTCCTGGGGATCGACACTGGCTCTGCTCTATGCTCAGGCCCACCCCGAGCATGTCTTGGCCCTGATCCTGCGCGGCATCTTCCTGTGTCGTCAGACGGATCTGGACTGGCTGTACAGATTCGGTGCGAATCAGGTCTTTCCCGATCGCTGGGAAGATTTCGTCAGACTTATTCCTGAGGCTGAGCGCGGCGATATGTTGGGCGCCTATAATCGTCGGCTGACCGGAGAGGATGAGGTTATGCGCATGGCAGCAGCTCGGGCTTGGGCAGCCTGGGAGGGCAGCTGTTCCAAGTTGCGGCCGAGCGCTGAAGCGCTGGCCAAATTCACCAAGCCTCATAATGCTCTGGCGCTGTCTCGAATCGAAACTCATTATTTTGTGAATGGTGGCTTTCTTACGGACAATCAGATCCTCAATAACATGGCCAAGATTGCCGAAATTCCCGGGCGCATTATTCATGGTCGTTATGACATGGTCTGTCCCTTGGCTAATGCACTCGATCTGCATCGCCGATGGCCCGCTGCTGAGCTGCACATAGTCCGCGACGCCGGCCACTCAGCTTCTGAGCCCGGCATAGTTGATGCCCTGATTCGTGCTACCGAAGAGATTGGTAAGCGTCTTGGAGACCCAGAATGACCTGCACTTTTATCTCAACTGCCAGGCTGGATGACTCGACATGATTGGTCTCATTCAGCGCGTTAACTGGTCACGTCTTTCCATTGATGGTGATTTGCACGCGGAAATTGGTGCCGGCTTGCTGGCCCTGGTTGGCATCGAAAAGGAAGATGCCAGCAGCGACGTGGAAAAGTTGCTCCACAAGTTGCTTTCATATCGGGTGTTTGCTGATGACGAGGGCAGGATGAACCTCGGCCTGAAGGACACGGGAGGTGAGTTATTGTTGGTGTCGCAGTTCACTCTGGCCGCGTCCACCACTAAAGGGCTGAGGCCCGGATTCGCCTCGGCCAAGCCGCCGCAGCAGGCAGAACAGCTTTTTGACGAGCTGGTCTCCAAAGCACATCAGGATCATGGTGCGGTACAAAGCGGCGTCTTCGGCGCTGACATGCAGATCGCACTTGAAAACAACGGGCCGGTGACATTTCTGCTGAGAAGCTGACTGAAAGCGTGGGTCTAATCAGTGGTCGAATTCTGCTGATCTGCTTCTTCTTCCGCCTGCTTCTTGCGGATCATCTTGCCGGCCACGATTCCGACTTCAAACAGCATCCACATTGGAATGGCCAGCATGGACTGCGTAAAGGGGTCGGCTGGTGTTAACAACATCCCCACAACGAAGCAGGCGACGATCACATAAGGCCGCTTCTCTGTTAGAGACTCGGGTTCGGCGATGCCGGCCCAGATGAAAATGAACACTGCGATCGGAACTTCAAAGGCTATTCCGAAGGCCAGAAATATGGTGAGCGCGAAACTCAGAAAGCTGTTGATATCGGGTGCAACCGAAATGCCTTCAGGCGCCACCGCGATAAAAAAAGTGAATACAAACCCGAACAGCACATAGCGTGCAAAGGCCACACCTCCGTAAAACAGCAGAACCGAGGAAATGAATAGCGGAATCGCAACCGCTTTCTCATTCTGGTAGAGACCTGGTGCGATAAAAGACCAAAGCTGATACAGGATGTAAGGCGCAGCGATCAAAAAGGCCACGTAGAAAGTGAGCTTGAAGGGAGCAAAGAATGGGGAGGTCGGATCAATGGCAATCATAGTTGATCCTTCGGGCAGCGCGTCGAGAAGAGGTGTGGCGACGTAGGTGTAGATGTCGTTCGAGAAAGCAAAAAGCGCAAGGAATAATGCGACGACCGCGACCACTGATTTCAGAATCCGGTCTCTGAGTTCGATCAGGTGATCGATCAGCGTGAGTTCCTGTTCTTCTTCAGCTGAACTCATGATGCAGCCTTGTCTGATTCTCCGGAGCCACCCTGGTCAGTATCCTCCTCCTCTGCGCCAGCCAGTTTGGGGTTCTTGCCCAGACCGTAAAGACTGTCCTTAATTTCTTTTCCTGCCTGCTCGATCTCCTCGCCCATCGATTCGATTTCTTCAACCAGTGTTTTTGGCTGTACCGCCCGACTCTCGGCATCTGATGCGGCTTTTTGTCCCTCGGTATACTTAGAGGCCCCCGGATCAAAATTTTCGCTGCTAACGATTTTGTTCACCGAGGCTTGAGTTTCCTTAGCGGTCTCTTCGACGGTGTCCTTCGCCGCTTCCAGTTCTGCCATGATGCTTTCATTGTGCAGCTGCCGGCGGATCTCATCGGCATTCAGCTCCCGCTCGATCTCAGATTTAACCTTGTAGAAGCTGCGACGAAACCGCCCGATCCAAAGTCCGGCAGTTCGGATAGCGCCAGGCAGACGCTCAGGGCCAAGTATCAAGAGCGAGATCACGCAGATAAGGAGAACTTCAAATGAGCCGATATTGAACATGATTAAGAGCCGACGTTAGCGGTCGGAGAGTGGAAGGGCCGGTCCGGTGAGCGCTGGCCCTTTGGCGGGCGGTCAGGATTTTGTCTCGACCTTCTCGGCCGTGGCTTCGATGGTTTCACCGGTCTCTTCGCCCTCGTCAGATGCAGCCGGGGGATCTTCGTCCTTCATCGCGCTTTTGAAGCCTTTCAGCGCGCCACCGAGATCTGATCCGAGATTTCGGAGCTTCTTGGTTCCAAACAGCATAAAAACGATTAGTAAGATGATCAGTAACTGCCAAATTCCTATTCCACCTAAACCCATTTTGAACCTCCAAAGCCAGCAGCCTGTCAGGCCTCGGCCGCTGTGAACTAATTCTGACGTGATGCTTTCTCAGCAATTCCCGATATGTTAAAGCGTTTTTCCAGTTCCTCCAACACCTGTTCGGGCTGCAGATCCAGGTAACTGAGCATCACCAGCGTGTGGAACCAGAGATCCGCGGTTTCATGGATAAGCTGATCCTTCGTCCTTTCCGTCCCCTGATAGTCCTTGGCCGCCAAGATGGCTTCATTGGCTTCTTCGCCAACTTTCTCAAGTATTTTGTTGAGGCCCTTGGCGAACAGGCTGGCTACGTAGGAATCATCTGCATCTGCAGTTTTCCTCTGTTCCAGCACCCGGGCCAGCTTGGTCAGTACTTCACTCATGATACTCGCTGCTTTTTGTGTTTCAGATTGCTGTGTACCCGAACTGAGTGTTCCAGAATTCGCGGAGTCGCTTTGCGGGTCCAAATTTTCTTTCAGGTCTTAGTGAGCTGCTCCGGCTCGAAAAGCACCTTGTCTGTCGTTCCCCACGCA
>JASMER010000104.1:260-5767 GCA_030752195.1 Gammaproteobacteria bacterium | reverse complement strand
GACAACTTGGTCAATCTATGTTCCAGCCTTTCGCGATAGAGCAATACATGTCGGAAAACGAACATACGGTGAAATATCATTTCGCCGAGAGTGGCGTGCACCCGCTGACATTTGCCGAACTGTTTGAACTGGCAGAGGTGGATACACAATCACTATTTGCCACGCTAGTGGACTACCCGCAGGTGAATGGCCTGCAGAGCTTGCGAGAGAAGATTGCCAGTCTGTACGCAGGAGCCACTGCCGATAATGTGCTTGTGACTATCGGCGCCAGTGAAGCCAATACACTGGTGGCCGCTACCCTGCTGCAGTCGGGCGACAACATAATTCGGTTCCGGCCGACTTACGAGCAGCTGAGCGGCAATGCAGTGAATCTTGGATTCGAAGTGCGAACCGTCGACATGATGGAATCTGAAGCTTGGGCGCTGGATACCGATTCTTTGCAACAAAAGACGGACAAACATACCCGCATCATTCATGTAGTGAATCCCAACAATCCGACCGGCCGCATCCTGACTGATACAGATCGCCAGGCCCTCGTTTCCTCGGCTGCCGGCGTAGGCGCCTGGATAGTAGCAGATGAAGTTTATGCAGGGACCGAATTAAATAGCGACACGCCAACCCAGAGCTTTTGGGGAGAATACGAGCGCGTCATCGCGATCAATTCCATGAGTAAGGCTTACGGCTTACCGGGGTTGAGACTGGGCTGGATGGTTGCACCTGCTGATGTGATTCAGGCGTGCTGGCGCCGCCATGAGTACGCTGCAATTGCTGCCACAATTTTCTCTATGAAGTTGGCGGATTACGCGCTAGTCGAAACGGCCAGGGAAAAACTCAGAGCCAGAGCTAGAACGCTTATCAGACGCGGCTTTGATAATTTCACCGCAGCGCTAGATTCACACCCGGGCGTTTTTTCAGTAGTACCACCTCAAGCCTCAGCCATGTCGTTTCCCAGATTTAATCTGCCGATCAGTTCAGAGGACCTCGCAAGGCGGTTATTAAAGGAAGAAGGTGTGCTCATGATACCCGGCACCAAATTCGGCGTGGAAAATCACTTTCGCTTCAGTTCAGCCCTGCTGGAGGGTCATCTTCAAGCCGGGCTTAGCAGGTTTAACAGCCTGATTTCAAGGGTGATCGCCGGAGACTAGGTCAATTAAATGCGCAACGAGACTCGGTAAAAGCGTCCTTAAGCCTCTTTGCGCCGACATCATAGCGGAATGAACGCCAAAGAGTAGTTGGGGTTCATAGGTATAACCAGCTGATTCTGCACGGAGTCGTAGCACATCGATGCCGCGCTCGGGATACCCGAAGCAATAATGGTCGCCTCTTCACCGGGCTTGATTTCAGAGACACTGCCGAAGCGGACGCTGCTCACATACTTGGTGCCATCAGGAAGAACCACCACGCCATCGTTTCCACCTTCTGCGGCATACTCGGTATTCACGACTTCGCCATCTAAGTTATAGGTGATCACTGCATTGTCATCAATGTTAACCACCACCACGTTGCCATCCGTATCTATCGCCACGCCATTGGGCACATTGAGCGGCGCCCCGTCTGCAAACACAGAAACTTCATCATCGGCGGTAATCTTATAGATCAGCTCGGGATTGCGGGTGTTAGATGTATAGACGGTACCGTCTTCAGTTACCGCGATGCCATTGAGAATAGTTGAGCCGGGGACTTCAACCGACTTGAGTGGTTGACCCGTAGCCAGATCAAAGGATCTTACATAGCCGACGTCCACAGTGTAGAGCACCCCGTTGCGCACTGCGCTGCCAAGCGGGTGATGCAATTCCAGACCATCGCGCGTCACTCCGATCCATTTTGGAGTGTGGACGGAGCCGTCAGGATTAATCAGGGAAACAAAGCCATCGTTTTCGGTGCCGTCACCACGCTCGCCGTTATTCATAGCCAGTATCAGGTTCCGCTCGGGATCAAAGGTACAGCTCTCTGAGAAATGGAAACTGCCATAGACTTTGACATTGGCTGACATCGGTACGCGCGCACCGGCTTCGTTGACCGCGCCGATAGGCTCACCAGCCCGGAATTCTTGCGCGGTCACCTTAGTCGCACTCGCCAGCAATACCGATGCAACCGCGAGACCGAATAGGCGAGATCTTGTTGATTTGATAGAAGTCATCATAATGATTCGATTCCTGAATTGAATTTTCCAACAATATTGGGGTGCTGGTATTTTAGCCGTTCGATCTGCAAACATCAGTACTGCCTGTGACGCCAACCTTCAGCCTGATCTTAGTTTTTACGCGCAGCGCGCAATATTCTATTGCGCCCGCCAATGCGTTGTCCGGAGAGCAAGCTGTCACCGTGACTGCAGAAACTGCACGACGCGGTCAGGAAAATCTGTGAACAAACCATCAACATCAGCCTGGAAATAGTGAATATCCAACAGTTCTTCGAAGCTTCCCGCATAATCCGGAACGGCGCCGGGGTCAGCCCGGAAGGTGTAGGGATGAACGGCAAGTCCTGCGCCATGCGCCTGAGTCACCAGTTCAGTAACGCGTATATCGCCTACCTCAGACGCTCTGTCCACGACAAGATTGTAGGAAGGCCCGATTCCGTCCGCTGAGTAGGCAAGTTTAGACATACCATCTGACTCAAGCATCCAGGGATAGTCTGAACGGTTGCCGATAAGCATGATCAGACTAACCTCGATCCCCACTGAAGGAAATATCTCTTTTTGAATCAAGCCTAGCTCTTCGTAGTCGAATGTTTGCAGGAAGACCTTGCTGCTCTTGCTGGTGTAACCGTACTCTTTCAAAACCTCAACGACTCTGGTGCTGATATCTTTGCCCTCCTGACGGTGAAATGCCGGCTGTTTGATCTCAGGGTAGATACCGACATCGCGACCGGTGGAGATATTCAGACCCTGAATCATTTCGATTTCTTCCTGAAAGGTAGGCACTCGAAAGCTACCCTTACCAAGAGGAAATCGCTGACTAAGCGTCTGTACTTTTTCACCATTCTCAGTTCTGAACGCTTCAGTTGCGTTCAGGGTTCTTATCTCTTCTAGGGTGAAATCAATCGCATAATAACGGCCATCGCTACGGGCTCGACCGGGGAATTTTTCGTCTACGTCGGTTGTACGATCCAGGGTAATGTCATGCAAGACGATCAGATTATCGTCACGGGTCATCACCAGATCCTGTTCGATATAATGCGCGCCCTGCGCATAAGCCATCGCCTTAGCCTCCAGCGTATGCTCGGGCAAATAACCGCTGGCACCTCGGTGGGCAATGACGATTTTTTGGGCGTAAATGTTTGACGACATGATTGTGGCCAGGAAAAAGGTAGCAACACTTGGTATGGATCGCATGATTCTAGCCTTTTGGAGTAAATATGGTGACTCGGAACATGTGAAAGCAGTCTACGCCATAAAAGTGACTACCAGTTTACCGCCAATGACCGGTTTCTTTGAAGCATGCTGCACCATTAAATCGAGTCGCCGCTCTACCCCTTGGCTGCCAGCGCACCGACACGTTCAGCGGCTATTATGGAAACTTAAGTAATCTGCTCAGGGGCCGCCTCATGAGGCACAAAAAAAACCCACTGCCTTGTCATTGAGGAAAAACCTTCAACTAGTCAGGTCCCAATAGCTTTAAGCACCATCGGCTGACTGAAGTCTCTTTTCTGATCCTGATGGCCGGACTGCTGTCCAGCTTAATACGCCGGCAGAAAAAACAACCGAACCCAATCAGCGCGTCTGCAGGATCGCCGAAAAATTGAGGGTCTGCTCGCCGCGCCGAACCGTGAGCTCGATCTCATCTCCCGGTGCGGCAGCGCGCAGCATGTTGGAATAGGTTTGCAGACTACCCAAGGCTTGTCCGTTGAACTGCAAAATCACATCTCTGGCCTGCAGACCTGCCAGTTCCGCAGCTCCGCCCGGCGACACGTCAGAAATGCGTATCCCCTGCCCCTGATAGGCAAAATCGGGCACTGTGCCCAGAACGGCTTCACGTGCAGTCGTGCTGGTGCTCACCGAAAGCTGCGACGCCTGTTCAAGACTGACCCGCAACGGATCACTCCGATCAGCGAGGTAGACGATCGCTTCCTCAACCCAAAGCGCGACATCCGCCATCCCCGCCAGATCCAGCTTGTCCGCGGTGTCTGTCGGCTGATTGTAGTCCAGATGGGTACCGCTAAAGAGGTGAATCGCCGGTATCCCGGCATTGAGAAAACTGACGTGGTCACTGCTGGCAACCGTCTGTGCTGCAAATTGCGACGATATGCCGGTGGTAAAGCCAATACCCTGCGCCATGAACGGCCATTCGTATGCACTTTCTGTCCCAAAAATCTGCAGGGTACGCCCTTCCAGTCGACCCACCGCATCAAGGTTTACCATGGCAAACGCGCTGCTTAATTGAAAGCCGTCAGGCGAAGAATTGACGAAGTAATCGGAGCCAAGCAATCCAGATTCCTCACCGGTGAACGCGACAAATAGAATGGGCCTTTGTGGTGTAAATGCCCGGGCAAGCTTCCTTGCCACTTCAATCAACACACTGATGCCGGACGCGTTATCATCTGCGCCGGGAAAGAACTCCCCGCTCTCCTCGTTGGTCCCGAGGTGGTCATAATGGGCACCGAGCACCACCGGCTCACTGCTGAGCTTGGCGTCAGACCCGGGAATCATTCCCATAACATTTGCCATGGTCACCTGGCCGAGGTCAGGGACCTCCTGCCGCCAGGGCTGAATGTATGTTCCGCCGACCGGTTGAAGGCCCGCTTCCCGGAACTGCTCGGCGATATAGTGCCCCGCCCGCGCGAGGCCATCGCTGCCGAGACCGCGACCCTGCATGACAGCATCAGTCAGCACATTGGTGTGTCGCGCCAGCTGTTCCGGCAAGTACTTCGGCGGTAGCTCCGCGATAGCCGGTGGCGGGACCAGACGCTCCCAAGCTATGGATGATGAGTCAAGTTCGGGTTTTACCCACCGCAGCGGTGAGTCAGCACTCGCCCAGATGCCCTTCACATCGTTGGTTGGCTCCTCTCCGGTAAAGCTAAGATATGAATACTTGCCGTAATGAGGCAGCTTCTCTATGAGGCCGGACATGGCCACCAGCTCGTCGATGTGTATCCAGCCGAGGGCCAGATCAGGATTTTCCGGATGCCGGCCTACAAGCACCGTGCTGCGATTTTCGAATGGCACTTCGCTGTCGGCCAGACGAATTTCATTGGGCTCCCACGCGACCCCGAACGCATCCAGCGCTGAACTGACTGCCGGCACAAAAGGATTGTCGTTTCCCAGCACCCAAACTGACCGATTACTCGGCAACTGTTCCAGGGTCTCTGCGTCGATGAGCTCAAAGTCCGCCCCTTCGGCAAAACTCTCAGCCAGACGTGACCATTCCAGCTTATTCTCCAAAGGCAGAACGAAGGCGATTTCGTCCGCACCGAACAGCTCCCCGACAGTGGGCGGGGTCTCCTCTATGTCAAGAGAGCGAAATACATCAAAAAAAGGATCAACCAAGACAGACTGTAAACGGTCGAAT
>JASMER010000104.1:0-250 GCA_030752195.1 Gammaproteobacteria bacterium | reverse complement strand
GACTCTCCTTCATAAAATAATGCCACCGGAACTTTTAATGAATAGGGCTCTTCAAATTGCGTCTGCGCGAACATGATGCGCGCTCGGTTTCCATTGAGTTCTTCAACCGCCACCTCTAGCTGTGGCGCACCGGTGCGGTTTACCCACTGCGCAAAAAAATCTGACAGGTCTCGACCGCTCAATTCACTGAAAAGATTTTCGATATCAGCGAAGGACGCCCGCTGGAACTGGTAGGTGACATAGAACTGCC
>JASMER010000103.1 GCA_030752195.1 Gammaproteobacteria bacterium | reverse complement strand
TAAACTCGAGGTTGTGCTTTATAAAGAAGAAGTCAGCTCATTAAATTGCCGAGTCAGACCCAACTATTAATCGACCTGGCCGTTGTCTACTCCGACAGGGCAGCTAAGGCCTGATAGTACCCTAGTGAGCTCACAGCAATGTTGAGGCCAAAGTCTTTGAAACTGTTTGCAGACGCATGCGCTAAACCGTCATATCGGAGGCTCGCCCTCTCTCCAAGAAAAACAGCACGAGCGCAAACAGCTCAGCGACCAAAAGGGCCAGGAGCATGGGCGCAAGTGCCCTGGAAGCCTCTCCAAGCCCCTTTGTAATCGCGTCCAGAGCAATTATCATAAGCGCTGGCGCTAGTGTGCCCTTATCAGAGTTCGCGTACCAAGGCGTAAAAACAAGTGCAATCATGAGACACCGAAGACTGTGCTTCAGGATCGGCCAGCGAGGCAAGCGTGTAAAGCGCCAGTAAACGCTGAGAAACCCGAGAGATGCCAGCATATAGACCAGCCAAACACCGTAATAGTTAGACTCATCAACCATAAACCGCCAACCTCTGAACCCAGAAACAATAGAACATCCTGCTTTACCGCCTAAGCATCAATCCACTTGATTGTGTGTTCATGATAACCGTCAGGATGCACAAAGTCCTCTGACAGCACCTTATCCCTTACGCTAATCCCCGCAGCAACCACGCCGAGTTCACTGCCTGTAAGCAGTGGATGCCACTTCGGAAGCGGCTGGCCTTCAAATCTGCGACGATAGGCACAGGTCGCCGGCATCCAGTGCGCGTCTTCAGCGGTCAATCTTCGTACATCGATACAATCCGGCACCTTTTCGCTGCGCTCCGAGTAACAGCCGCACAAGCCTGTTTCAGGGTCATGATATCGACAAATAACCCGGGTCCAGACAATTTCATGGGTATCTTCAACTGCCAGTTTTTTCAGACAACAGCGACCGCACCGATCGCATAGTAATTCCCATTCTTTGTCGTTAAGCTTCTCGATCGGGAGCTCCCAGAATTGTGGCCTTACTTGCCCATCACCCATGCTCTGAAACCCCTCTGAGATTCAGATTGCCGGCCACTTCAAGAAAGTCTGCTGCCAATCTGTCTCTGCGCCAACCTCCTAGCTCCGGTGGCCAGACAAAATCGCTGCCTAGCCGCACCTTCTGTGCAACAGCTACAAGTTGTTTTTTTCTCGCTAGCAACTCTGGCGAAATATCCATTTGCTCTGCATGATTCTGAACTGCTTGACGAAATCCTTTTATCAAGCCCCGTAATGAAGCTGACAATGGGGGGCAAAGCAAAGAACGGTCAATTAGAGAAAAATCTGGTGGCGAATTGACCAGCCTCACAAGCTTGTCTCCATGCCTTCTCACCAGCGCACTTCCGATTGCAGCACAGTTGTCCAGATCTCGGGCAGTGAGCTTTCTGTGTTCTCGGACGAGTTGCGCAATCGCCAGCAGTTCAGCATCTTTGGCAATCCAGCTACGAGGAAGATCCTTTTTACGCGCCTGTCCTTCCCGCCAGACGCAAAGCCGCTGTAAACATGCTAGTGCGTTGTCGTTCAAACGCCAGGAGTTACTGACTGTGGTGTAGGTTAACGCCCAGAAATTCGATTGCTCGCTGAGCTTCGTGGAATCTACCTGTGCTTTGGCATCTTCTTTAAGAAATCCGAGATAGCCCCTTAAATCCAAGCGTGAACTTAGCACCCGATAGATCGGCAACAGATAACAGACATCATTGGCAGCATATTTTAACTGGGATTCCGATAGAGGACGCTTTAGCCAATCAGAACGGGTTTGGTCTTTTGGCAGTTCCCGACCGATAATCTCCCGAACCAGCGCTTGATAACTTAATGAGAATCCAAGGCCGGCGTAAGCACTTGCAACCTGGGTGTCAAAGTACGTGCTGGGCAACTGCCCAAAGACAATTAAAAGTGTTAAGAGGTCTTCACCTCCAGAGTGCAATACGATTTCACACCCGGGGTTTGACAAAACCGATATGAAACAGCCCCAGTCGCTGATCTTCAATGGGTCAATCAAATAGCACTGACTGCCATCTGCTACTTGCAGTAAACCAAGCCTAGGATAGAAGGTATTGGTCCGCATGAACTCGGTGTCGAGGGCAACTACAGGCAATGTAAGCCAGTCGCGACAGACTTCCTCCAACTCAGCTTGTGTCTCGATATACGCTATTCGCTGACCGTTGTCCGTGAGCATGTTCAGCTACCAGAGATTGGCATACGGCCAGAGAAAGCATGAGACAAAGTCCCACCATCGACATATTCCAGTTCCCCACCCACCGGGATGCCGTGAGCTATTCTGGAAACAAGCACTTCAAAACTCTTGAGCTGTTCGGCTATGTAATAGGCCGTAGCATCCCCTTCAACCGTAGAGTTACAGGCAATAATGACCTCCTCTGCCGCGCTGTCTTTAACTTGCTGGATAAGTTTCGGAATAGCAAGCTGCTCCGGCCCAATACCATCAATAGGGGACAGATGTCCCATCAGCACAAAGTAGACTCCCTGATAACTACCGGACTGCTCAATCGCAAAGACATCGGCGGGAGATTCCACGACACAATATTGTTGTTTTTTCCGAGCATTGCTGGCGCATATCCGGCATAGGTCTTCTTCGGTGAACGTCCGGCAAAGCTGACAATTACCAACGTTTTCGACAGCGTCTATTAGCGCCTGGCTGAGCTTTCTTCCCCCCTCCCTCTCACGTTCGAGAAGGTGCAGGGCCATCCGCTGCGCAGATTTTGGCCCTACTCCGGGCAGGCAACGAAAAGCTTCAATAAGCTGATCAAGAAGTGGACTGCTGTTCATGAATGCCGCTGATACTTAGAAACGAAAATTAAAACCTTCTGGCAATTTGAATCCTCCGGCCATAGCATTCATCGCCTGGCCCCTTTCGTCTTCGAGTTTCCGGACCGCATCATTAAAGGCAGCTCCTAAGAGATCTTCAACGAACTCCTTTCCCGCTGTTAAAGCTGAGTCATCAAGACTGACAGAAATCACGTCATACCGACCATTAAGCTGAATGGCTACCAGCCCCGCGCCGGATTGACCTTCCACAACTAGATTGGTCAAATCTTTCTGAGCCTGTTTGAATTGTTCCTGCATTTTTTGGGCCTGTTTCATCAGCTCGTTTAGGTCAGTCATACGCTACGCCTTCATCGTCGAGAGACACGATGCTTCCCTTCTCTACCGTTGCTGCAAAGCGGTCCAGCAGTTCCCTAACATTGGTATCAGTCTCAAATTCGTTCACCATACATTGGTACGCTTCTTCTGTAAGACGCTGCGCTTTGAGCGCCGGAGTTTCCACATCCACCACGCCTACCGCAATCTTCAAGCTCACTGGCTCGCAGAAGTACTGGTTCAGAGCATTCTCGAGCTTAGGTAAGATCTCCGCACTGTACAAAGCACTTTGATCTTTGGCCAGCTTAAGCTTCAAGATACCCCCTTCAAACCCTGCGCACTGCGTGTTCGCCAGAATATTCCCTACGATGCCAGAAACTGGCAGTGACGGAAAAATTTCCATCCACGACTCATGCGTTAACGTTCGCAACAAGTCCGAACGGCAAACCTCTGATACTGTATGCTCGTGCAAGCCTTCAGCAGGAGGCTGCCTGTCGTCCCGAACAGATTTCGAGACAGATCCGTTTTGTCTACCAACCGAATTAGACTCACATTGATCAGCCAACGTCTTTTTTTTTGTAGATTGGACGCTTTTAGTGGGCTCTGACACGCCAAGTTTGCGCGCAGCGTCGATCAGCGACCGATCGCCCGCGGTTTCAGAATTCTGGTCGTTCGGCTGACCCGTTTGCAGGTCGCCATTATCTGATCCTGCTTCCGATGGCATGAGATTCTGCTCTACCAAACTCGGTGAAAAGATCATCATTCGAAGCAATAGCATCTCAAATGCGGAGCGCATATCCAGCCCACTTCGTAGTTCACTCCGGCCTTTTATGCCCAGTTGATAAAACAGCTGTATGTCTTCGGCGGTAAAGTCTGTTGCAAGCTTTAAGACTGTCTGTTTGTCACCAAAACTGTTATCAACAGCATTCGGGGCAGCTTGCGCAATTGCCACTCGGTGCAGAGTCGACAACAGCGAATCGAGCATGTTTGAGTAATCCGGGGTGTGGTCGGAGATGGTGTCAACCAGCGACAGAACAAGAGGGAGATCACCATGTGCCATTGCGGTAAGCAATTCGAAAACCTGTGTTTGCTCCGGGACGCCAAGCATATCAATCACGCCAGTATTACTGATCTCACCCTGACAATAGGAAATAGCCTGATCGACCAGGGTAAGGGCGTCCCGCATACTGCCTGATGCTGCAGCGGCTACCTGCCACAGAGCATCACTGTCACTTTTAATCTGCTCCTTCTGTAGAGTCTTATCAAGATACTCTACGATAAGCTTGGGACTCAGATTTTTGAGGTTGAACTGCAGACACCGTGAGAGAATCGTGTTCGGCAGTTTCTGCGGGTCAGTGGTGGCGAACAGAAACTTGACATGGGCCGGAGGCTCCTCCAACGTCTTTAGCAGCGCGTTAAAACTGTGATTGGACAGCATGTGCACTTCATCAATCAGGTAAACCTTGAAGCGACCGCGGGTCGAAGAATACTGAACGTTATCCAGTAACTCTCGCGTGTCCTCTACCTTAGTCCGGCTGGCGGCATCCACCTCGATCAGATCAATAAAATGCCCCTCATTGATCTCGGCGCAAGTTGAGCAGGCTTCGCAGGGCTCAGAAGTAACTCCCTCCTCACAATTTAGACATTTGGCCAAAATACGAGCCAGCGTCGTCTTACCTACTCCCCGCGTCCCCGTGAATAGATAGGCGTGATGAAGACGCTGATTATCAAGCGAATTTATCAGAGATTGTAGAACGTGGCCTTGCCCGGCGACTTCGGCAAATTTCTTCGGGCGCCATTTTCTGGCGAGGACTTGATAGCTCATGGAATCAGAGGTTACTCAGTGCATCGTGTCTGTGTGCTGCATGGATAAGCAAAACGACTGAAGTGGCAATCCACGCCAGCCACACCCCGGCACATGGTTCAGCTACTACCGTTGCTCCCTTCCGGGCCTGGCGGAGTTCATAACCTGCCATTGCGAGGGGACCGACGCGAACTGCCTAGCATCAGTATAACACGAGCTCTGGCGCGTTGCGTCAGAGCTTTTAAGGTAAAGAAAGGCTCACTAGCCTGGAATCCTGACCCCCGCCGACCGCAATGCTGATGAATTGTTTACCATTCACCATATAGGTCATCGGGGTACCTGCTGGCGGAAGCGGGAGAGAAACCTCATGCACCACTGCTCCGGTTGCTTTATCGAAGGCTCGAAGGAGATTTCTGCCCTCGTCGCTCTGGGCGAGAAACAGCAGGGTCTTGGTGAGAACCGGACCCGTCCGGCTTACACTGCCCACGGGCCCCGGATCCAAAATACCCATTTCGATGATCTGCTTTCGCGGGCCTTCTCCGTGCGGAATCACCCACTCATGCTCGCCACTGTTGAGGTCAATCGCGGTGATTCGACTATAAGGCGGTTTTGTCAAGGGTAAGCCCTGTGGCCCGCCCACTGACATAGCACCGCCGCGAACGTATCCGAGCGACTCCCGCTGGCGCCTCGCCTTTCTAAGCTGAACCACGATGGGCACCGAGGCCGAAGGGACATAGTACATCCCCGTGTCCGGATCAAACGCCGCGCCATGCCACTCAGCACCTCCACCCCAGCCCGGAAACTGAATCGTTCCTCGGAGGGTTGGCGGAGTAAACAACGGACCGT
>JASMER010000102.1 GCA_030752195.1 Gammaproteobacteria bacterium | reverse complement strand
TGACTGAGGATGGCGAAAGCGTGCGCGGTCGCACGGGCATTCATCATCCAGGCAAAATTTTATCTACGGTAAGTGAGCCAGTTTCGCTAAGTGCACACATAGAGCATAGTGATGACATCGTGTGGGTAGGTTGGTCTCAACATAACGGGCCGGGTACCGTTACTTTCGATAAGAAGGAGTATGAAACCAAAAGCCGTGAACGCACGGAGGTTCAAGCGCGCTTCAGCAAACCGGGTAACTATGTAATCAGAATGCAAACTATCGACGACATCGCAGCTTTCGAATTTTACTGTTGTCACACCAACGCCTACTTTCACATCAGTGTTGAAGAGTGAAAGCGATGTTGGAAAATTGAGTGTAACTAAAATAATCAGACGACCACGGGCCAGCCCCAAACGGAGTCATCAATATGATCAAACTTGCTACTGATAACACGAAGTCTTTTCTTGCACTTGCACTATTGTGCAGTGTCAGCATAAATGCGATTGCCGAGGAAACGCCGACCTATTCTCGGGAAGTTGCACCGATTCTGCAGGAGAAATGTGCCAGCTGTCACAACCCGGAAGGTATTGGCCCAATGCCCCTTCTGAACTACGATCAGGTGAAACCCTTTGCCGCCCTGATAAAGGATCGTACAAGCAAGCGCATCATGCCACCGTGGCACCTTGACCCAACTGTAGGTATTCAACAGTTTAAGAACGATGCCTCTCTGTCTGATGAGCAAATCGCAACCATAGGGGCCTGGGTAGATGCTGGCGCACCGCAGGGCAATCCGGCTGACCTACCACTACCAATTGAGTTTCCCGCTGGCGCAGAGTGGCAGCTGAAAGACCAACTCGGTCCGCCGGACTTGATCATTCGTTCGACACCGTACGACGTGATTGCCAATGGCCAGGATCAATGGTGGACGCCCAGTGTGCCTTTCGAGGGACTGGATCAAGAACGGTGGTTAAAAGCCGCCGAGTTCAAACCTTCCTATCCTTTGGGCAAGAAAGTTGTTCACCACGGTCACGCAGTACTCATTCCTGAAAATCCGGAAGAGACTGGGCGCCGGCAGGTGGCATTGGCCCGCTATGGCGTAGGAAAATCATGGGAAATGTATCCCGAAGGCACCGGCATGCGCGTACCCACCAATGGTCGCATCGCCTGGAATCTGCATTACTTTCCCGTGGGTGCCGAGGGGCCTGGCGATGTGGTGGAAGTAGGATTATGGTTCTACCCGGAAGACGAGCAGCCGGAACTAGAAACGGTCGGTGAAGCGATGTTCCGGGTGGACGGACTAGACGGCATGGCCCGTGGTCAAGACATCGTTATTCCCCCTCACGGGTATCAGGTTCTGCAGGGGACTCATGTACTGCAATCACCCGCTGTGATTCACAGCTACCGGCCGCATTTGCACATGCGTGGCCGAGTAATGACCATGGAAGCGATCTTTCCCGATGGCCGCAAGGAAGTTCTTAGCCAAGTGGACAAGTACGACCACAATTGGCAAGTCTCTTACATCTATGCCGATGAAACCAAACCCATTCTGCCCACCGGCACGGTGCTTCAGTTCACTTCAGTGTTTGACAACACGGCAGACAATCCCATCAACCCTGATCCGGAACAGTGGGTTGTGTTCGGCCGCCGTGGAGTCGATGAGATGAGTCACGCCTGGCTCGGCATCACCTATCTCAATGAGGAACAATATGGCCAAGCCATCGCTGAGCGTCGCGCCAGTCAGGAAACCTTGCAGTTGGGGAACTAAACCATGAAGACCGCGCTGAAGCTCTGGAGCCTGACATTTCTTTTGAGCAGTTCTGTTCTGAGCGGACAGGAACTTAAACAGGCCAGTTTTAGCGCAGACCAGGCAGCACGTGGTTCTGAACTGTATCAACAAAACTGCGCTGCCTGCCATCTTGCCAACCTTACCGGTTCCTTTGAGGCGCCCAATCTGGCTGACACTGGTTTTCGTAGCAACTGGGCAAATCGGCGTGTCGACGAATTTGTCGACATGCTGCAGCGCACCATGCCACCGCAAGCTCCGGGATCGCTGGATCAAAGCCAGTATCTGGACATCTCAGCCTTCCTGCTCGAAGCCAACAATATCAGTGCTTCCGCCACTGCCCTTTCGCTCTCGGCGGGTAGCGTTCTATTCCTCGACAATAAAGCAGGAGCCGCAAGAGTTCTGGAACGACGTACTCCAGTTCCGGGTCTCGCAGGCACAGTCCCCTCTCCTGGCACGCGCAACTCGGTGCCAGAAATCGCCACCATTTATCAGAGCGAGCGAGCTCGGACCCGCAGTTTCGAAGCCGTGAACAAATTTCGCAACGTCAGCAATGAAGAGCTGGCAAACCCTCCGGCGGCAGACTGGACTTACTGGCGGCGTTCACCTCAAAGTCAGGGTTACAGCCCACTCGATCAGATCACTACCGACAATGTGGGCCAGCTCTCACTGGCCTGGGTTTGGGGCATGGAACCTGGGCGAAGCCAGCCCGCCCCTTTAGTCCGTGACGGTATTATCTTTATTCCAAATTTTGGCAATGTGGTGCAAGCGCTGGATGGGCGCAGTGGCAACCTACTCTGGGAATATCGTCGGCAGTTTCCTGAAGACGGCCGCAGTGGCGGCTTATTGCGCACCTTAGCCATGTGGGAAGACTTAGTTTACGTGGCTACTACTGATGCCCATCTAGTTGCACTGGATGCCCGAAGCGGCGCCGTGCGCTGGGATAGCGAAATCGCCGACGAAGCGCTGGGGTACTCCAACACCAGCGGCCCAATCGTCGCCGATGGCATAGTCATTAATGGCATTAGCGGCTGTGGACGCTTTTTTGAGCAAAGCTGTTTCATTACCGGTCATGACGCGGCGACGGGCGCTGAACTGTGGCGAACGTATACCGTGGCTCGCCCAGGAGAGCCAGGCGGTGATACTTGGGGAGACCTGCCACTAGAATTTCGCGGCGGTGCCGATGTCTGGATGACAGGCAGCTGGGACCCGGAGATGGGCCTGGTATTCTTCGGCGTCGCGCAGGCTAAACCCTGGATGTCAGTCAGCCGGGGCATGTCCGCTGATGATGCTGCCCTTTATTCAAATTCCACTCTTGCGATCGATCCAAGCGATGGCCGGATTGTATGGTATCGCCAACACGTGCCCGGCGAATCCTTAGATATGGACGAAGCTTTTGAACAAGTTCTTGTCGATATCGTCGGCGAGCCTTATCTGTTCACCATAGGCAAGAGTGGCATTCTGTGGAAACTCGATCGGCGCAGCGGTAAATTTCAGGGTCTGCGGGAAACTACCTATCAAAACGTATTTTCCGACATCAATCTGGAAACCGGCGAGGTGCGCTATCGTGAGGATATCCGCAATATGCAAGTAGGCGAATGGCTTTCGGTGTGCCCCTCAACTGCTGGTGGACACAACTGGCAATCAACGGGTTATCACCCACCCAGCCGTAACCTGATCATACCTTTAAGTCAGTCCTGCATGGAAATGTCACCTAGAGAAATTGAATTTGAGGTGGGCTCCGGTGGCAATCAAGGCGATCGTCAGTGGATGCCGATGCCGGGCACAGAAGAGCGATTTGGCAAGCTCGCAGCCTATGACGTTGATTCTATGGAGGAAGAATGGGCCATTCAGCAACGTGCGCCCTTCTTAACTGCAGCCCTCACCACCGCGGGAGGGCTGGTCTTTATCGGCGACTACGACCGCTATGTACATGCCTATGATGTTGAGACCGGCCAAGAATTGTGGCGCACTCGCCTGGCGACCTCAGCCCAGGGGTTTCCAGTAAGTTTTGCTATCGATGGTGAACAGTACATCGCAATTCCCTCTGGGCGTGAAGGCGGCAGCCCTTGGCGTATCGGCAGCTTCCTGGCGCCGGAACTGCAGAGCCCCAACAATCACAACGCCCTCTACGTCTTCAAGCTTAACCCATGACGAAAGGCATAAATCACTTACTTTGCGTATGCTGGTGCTGCCTGTTTGGAAATTTTTCGCAGGCCTCTACCACACTAGATGGCGCTGACGGAAAGATAACCATCACACCGCTGGTGCATTCTAGCGTGCAACTCGAATATCAGGGGTTCGTGATTCAGGTTGATCCTTGGAGCGCAATCAGCAGTTCTAATTATAAGTCCGCCGACATCATACTGGTTACCGACAATCCCGGACACCACCTCGACATCAAGGCGATTCGCGCACTTAGTCGTCCCACTACTTCTGTTGTTGCCCCGGCCAATAGCGCTGCACGGTTGGACAATGCAGTCATTATGGCGAATGGCGAAACCTTGAACGTGCAAGGGATAGAAATAGAAGCTATCGCTGCCTACGACATCATTCCTGGCGCCCCTGAACACCCAAAAGGCGATGCCAATAGCTACTTAGTCACGCTTGGCGGCAAACGTATCCTATTTGCTGGCGTAACCGAATGTGTGGAAGAAATCCGCAGTCTCAAAAACATCGATGTTGCATTCATGCCAATGAACATCCCGCCTGCGCGCATGACGCCTGAGGACTTGGCCGCCTGTGTTCGTCACATTGATCCCGCAGTTGTGTACACAAATCATTATGACCAGAACTATGCCCGCAGAGTGACCAATCCGAACTCAGAAGAACGCCCAATCTATGGAGGACGGACAGTTGCTCAGAGCCTAGAAGCTTTTTCTAAAGCGCTCGATGGCAGCGGCATTGAGTATATTAAGGCGCAGTGGTACCCGCCTCGCTTCGAGTTAGACAAAGACTTTCCAACTTTACCACTCGGGCAACGCTGGCTCACTGGTGGACTGGGCGGAATATGTATCGGTAGCGATGATCGTATTGTGTTGCTGAACCGCCAAAATGTGGTCGCGGATGATCTTGACGGTGCACTCCTGGCACCTGCGGTGATTATTCTCGATAAAGATGGAACCACGCTGGGCGGCTGGGGCAACAGTGCTGCTTTCGGTGGCAGGCTGCACGATTGCCATGTCAATGAAGACAGCTCCCTGTGGATCGTTCCGGCTGCCACTGGCCATATTCAGCGCTGGTCAGCTAGCGGTGAGTTGCTGGCACAAATTGGTGACAGCGATAGCTTTGATTCCAGCGACCGCAGCCGCAGTGGTGAACCACTCAATTCAAATTCGGCACAGTTCTTTCTACCTGCCTCAGTTGATGTTGATGAAAGCAATGGTGAGATCTATGTAGCAGATGGCGAACTCCCTGGCGGCAATACGCGAATCGCTGTATTTAATGCGGACGGAAGTTTTCAGCGACAGTGGCGGTTGCACCGCGACGACAATGATCAGCGCACAGAACTTCCTCACTGTCTGCGAATTTCCGATGACGGCTTAATCTATGTCTGCGATCGACGCGCCGATCAAATTCAGGTGTTTGATAAGCAAGGGGAACTGCAACAGAAAATCCGCGCGCCTCATACACCCCTGTCAGACTCGAATGGCAGAATCAGTGGCGTTCGCGGCGACACAGTCGTGCTGGATTTCTCTACCGACGCGGAACAACAATATTTATATGTAGTTAACCAAAACTCGATGACGGTAGAGGTTCTTGACCGACGCACAGGCGAGTGGATTACCCGGTTCGGGGGAGGGCCAGGCCGCTATCCGGGCCAGTTTGAATTGCCCCACGGCATAGCAGTTGACAGTGATGGCAACGTATATGTGGCCGAGCAAGGAGGAAGAAGGGTGCAGAGATTTTTACTGCGCCCATAATCGATCTGCTCAAGATTTCGAAGCAAAACGGCATCGCCGCCCATTTTGAAGTCGAATAGTTAGGCTTCTTGAAAGCACCAAGAACTGTAGAACCGCACGGGCCAAAAGATAGCCAATCGTGAAGATCGCGAT
>JASMER010000101.1 GCA_030752195.1 Gammaproteobacteria bacterium | reverse complement strand
CCGCCGTTTCCGACAAACAGGTTGAAACCGGCAAAATTCGCAAAGTGTGACTGAATAGATTAGCAGCGTTGTATGGGCGTGCTGGTTCCGTTGAGAACATTTCTGACCAATTCCCCTCAAGACCTTAAGTGCTGCTTTTTCTTTTTCGCGCTGTGGATGTTAGTCGCTGCGGCGAATCGATCCTGTCGGGTGACGCCAATCTAGGAACATCCTGCCTGCAGATCCCTGCCGGCGAGCTTGGAAGACTCTGACCCTGGCCAAAAATTGGCCGCTGCACTGGGCTGGTCGAAGAACTCATCTCTGTTAGTTCCAACTACTAGCGGGAAGTCGGGATCCATTCCTTGGGCCAATAGGATAAGACAGATGATGAAGTATCTCCGCTGCTCGGATGAATTCTGAATCCCGGGGGATGTTGAATGCCACAATCTTGCTATACTCTGACCTCCATTCTTGAAGTATATTGCCATTCCTTATGCTGACCTACCCCCAGATTGATCCTGTCGCGATAAGTCTTGGGCCAATTAGTGTCCACTGGTACGGTATTATGTACATCATCGCGTTTGGTGGCGCCTGGGTGCTTGCGACTTATCGGGCAGCCAGAGTCGCTGACCCATGGACTGCTGAGCAGATTTCCGATTTGATCTTCTATGGCGCATTGGGCGTGGTCCTTGGCGGCCGGATGGGGTCTGTATTGTTCTACAACTTCGTTCGATTTGTCGAAGACCCGCTCTGGTTATTCAGAGTTTGGGAGGGAGGCATGTCCTTCCACGGTGGTTTTCTGGGTGTTCTGCTCGCACTTTTTCTATATACCCGCCATATCAATAAAGACTACTGGAGCACTATCGATTTCATTGCACCGCTGGTGCCATTTGGACTGGGTGCGGGCCGGATTGGAAATTTCATCGGTGGTGAATTGTGGGGTAGGCCAACGGACGTAGCCTGGGGCATGGTGTTTCCCCATGTCGATAAATTGCCCCGTCACCCATCGCAACTGTACGAGGCTGCCCTGGAAGGCGTTGCTCTATTTGTTCTCGTTTGGTTCTTTTCCTCGAAGCAACGCCCACGTTTTGCGGTCTCGGGATTGTTTGCCTTCGGTTACGGCAGTTTCCGATTTTTCATAGAATTTTTTCGTGAGCCGGATTCTCATCTGGGCTATCTCGCTTTTGAATGGTTCACGATGGGTCAGCTGCTGTCTACACCCTTGATCTTTGTGGGACTCTGGTTTCTGTATTTGGCATATCGCAGGCCAGTCAGGCCAGCCATCCACTAGATTTTCAGGAGGTCGACATGCATCAGTATCTCGAGCTTTGCAGGAGGATCGTAGACGAAGGTGTCTGGATAGAAAATGAACGCACTGGGAAGCGGTGCCTGACTGTCATCAATGCTGACCTGTCCTATGATGTAGGCGGCAACAAGTTTCCGATCATTACGACCCGTAAAAGCTACTGGAAAGCGGCGATTGCTGAACTGCTTGGATACCTGCGCGGTTATGGCAGCGCCGCGGAATTCCGCAAGCTGGGCACTAAATCGTGGGATGCCAATGCCAATCTGAATACATCCTGGTTGAGCAATCCGGCACGCAAAGGCGAAGACGATATGGGTCGAGTCTACGGTGTTCAGGGCCGACGCTGGTTGAAACCAGATGGCAAGTCTGTGGATCAGCTTCGGAAAATTGTGATCAACCTCGCAAAGGGCCTTGATGATCGCGGTGAAATTATGACCTTCTACAATCCGGGTGAATTTGATTTGGGCTGCCTGCGACCCTGCATGCACACACATAATTTCTCTTTGATGAGTGATACTCTGTATTTGACAAGTTACCAACGCTCATGTGACGTTCCCCTGGGCCTCAATTTCAACCAGATTCAGGTTTTTACTCTGTTGGCGCTGATCGCACAAATTACTGGTAAGACCGCAGGTCAGGCATACCATAAGATTGTGAATGCCCATATTTACGAAGATCAGCTTGACCTCATGAAGTCGGTGCAGCTTAAGCGTGAGCCATTTGAATCGCCGGAACTGAAGATCAATCCGAGCATTAAGTCGCTTGAGGATGTAGAGACCTGGGTGACTCTGGATGACTTTGAAGTGGTTGGATATCAGCACCATGATCCTATTGCTTATCCATTTTCAGTGTAGACCCGTTGGCTATCTGAGCCGTGTAAGCATGACATGAAGATCTCACTAATTTGCGCGATGGCAACAAACGGCGTGATAGGCAGAAACAATGGCCTGCCTTGGCATCTGCCCGAAGATTTGCGGTATTTCAAAGCTACCACGATGGGTCATGCCATTATCATGGGGAGAAAGACCTGGGAATCCATCGGCCGACCGCTACCGGGGCGCACCAGCATTGTGGTGACAGGTAATTCTTCTTATCACGCGGACGGAGCAAAGGTGGTCCACTCCGTCCAACAGGCGGTCAGTGTGGCGCAAGCGCTGGCCGAGATTGATGGCACGTCGGAGGCCTTCGTGATTGGCGGAGCGGCTCTGTACGCGGCCGCTATGCCAGTTGCTTCACGATTCCATCTGACACGAGTCCACGCAGAAGTCGAGGGTGATACGGTGCTGACCGGATTTCATGAGGAAGAGTGGCACGAAACAAGTCGCCAGGATTTTTCGCACAATGAAGCAAATCCCTACGACTACAGCATTTGCATACTCGATAAGTAGGCGCTCTTTAGCCTTTCAGCTGCTTTTTGAGAATTTTTGAATTGCGCTGGTAGTTGTACAGGGGCTTTCTGCTATTAGGCAGCGCCTCTACGCCAAGCTCGACAAAGCCATTTTCAAGAAAGAAGTGTGAGGCTACCGTCGTCAGCGCATACACGTAGGTGAGGTTCTGCTGTTCCGCTTTCCTTTCCAACTCGGATAAGAGACGGCCGCCGAGCTTTTCCCTTCGGTAGTCGGGGTGGATGGCAATACAGGCGATCTCTCCGGATTCCTCACACACCGGATAAAGCGCCGCGCAACCGATAACGGTGCCTTCCAGTTCGATCACCAGAAAATTCGAGATTTCTGTCTCCAGTAAATCGCGAGAACGCTCCACCAGAGCTCCGGCTTCTTCCAGCGGTCTGATCAGGTTCAGTATTCCACCTACATCGTTGATACCGGCCGTCCGCAACTCTTCAAGCGTATCCTGACTGAGCAAAGTCCCGCGACCTTCTTTAGTAAACAGTTCAAGCAGCAATACCCCATCCTCTTCATAGCTGACCAGGTGGCTGCGCGGCACTCCCTGTCGATAGGCGCGAAGTGCAGCTGAAAGCCCGAGAACCAGTGAATTTTTTCTCTCATCTCCGTCTGAGTACTCTTTTATGAGTCGCTCAGCCTCTTCGGCATTGAGAGTGGTTATCAGCTGCTGCTTTTCGTCGAGTAAGCCACCGCCCGGCGTGAACATAATGAGTTTATCCGCGTCCAGGGCAACAGCAACTTCCGTGGCAACCTCTTCGGCAGACAGATTGAATACCTCACCGGTGAGAGAATGACCAAGATTAGACAATAGGACAATTTGTCCGTTATTGAGCTGATGCTTAACGTTTTCAGTCTGAATCTTTCTCACTTTGCCGGTAAGATGATAATCGATACCGTAGACGACACCATAGGGCTTCGCTGTCACGTAATTTCCATGACACACGGTGATATTGGCGCCATACATCGGTGAGTTGCTGAGCCCCATGGAAAAACTGGCTTGCAGATCGATGGAGAGTCTTCCAACTGTACTCTTGATAGTCTCCATGTGGCCTGCTTCGGTGATTCTCAGGCCATTCTCAAAGACTGATGTCTGATCGGCCTCCGCTAGCGCCGCGGAAATATGAGGCCGCGCCCCATGAACGAGAACCAGTTTTACGCCTAGGCTGTGCAACAAAGTCAGGTCATGGATGATTCCGCTTAAATTATGATGAGCGAGGGCGTCGCCGCCGAGATGTATGACGAAGGTTTTGCCGCGATGAGCGTTGATGTATGAAGTAGAGGCGCGAAACCAGGCTATCAGTTCTTCTTCGTTGATCATGCGGTTTAACCTGCGGCGCAGTATTTGAGAATAAGCTTTTTGGGTCGGGGCCGCCCATCACGTCAAGCCGTTAGAGCAGTTGGGTTGCGCCGTTGATCATGATGTATGGGGATCCTGAATTCAGCCTGGTGCAGACAGCTTGGCTATAAGGTCCGTTTTTGCCGCCATAATAAAGTCGTTGACGTGCAAACCGTTTATTTGATGGGTCCACCAATAAACGGTGACTTTACCCCATTCGGTCTTGATGGTGGGATGATGGTCCTCGCGCTCCGCCAAACTGGCAACTTTATAGGTAAAGCTGAATGCGTCGCTGAACTCAATAAAGTGAAACTCCCTGATGAGTTTTTCAACGCCATCGTGGAACTCCCGTTTCCAGCCGGGCACGCTCAGAGACAAAGAATTGGCCTCCTCCTGAGTGACTACTGGAGCACCGAGCCCACAGGGTTCACAACTCCTTTGGTAAAGCTCTTTCATCTCTGGTCACCCGAAATAACATGCATAAACCACGATCGTCTTTGCTGCAAACCAAGTTAGAGGCAACTCACTGCTCAATAAATTCTGAAATCAGGCTGTTCAACAAGCTGAACCCCCGAGCAGTTGCCCGTACTATGTCTTCTTTTTTTGAGAGTAGGCCTCGGTCGCACATAGATTCTACCTGCTTTGCTATGTGGCTGAAACCAAGACCGGTTCTGGCTTCATACTCGTCGATGCAAAACCCCTCTACCAGCCGTAGACTGTTCAGTAAAAATTCAATCGTTCTGTCTTCTGGCGGGACTAGGTTAACTTCCGCGAGTCGCGATAACCCACTGGCGAGGTAATGTTTAGGCTGTCTTTTTTTGCGAGTCCGTTTGATGAGTCCAGCATCCGGAACGCTGATCTTGCCATGAGCGCCCGCTCCTATCCCTAGGTAGTCGCCAAACAACCAATAATTGAGATTGTGCTGAGACTGGAATCCTAGCTTACTATAGGCTGAAACCTCATAGCGCTGGAAGCCAGCTTCCTTGATGAGCTCTATCCCTGAATCCTGCATCTCTATGAGGAGATCGTCCTCCGGTAAGGGTGGCGGCCGGGCATAGAACTCAGTGTTCGGCTCGATGGTGAGTTGATACCAACTCAGATGAGTGGGTCCGAGGCTCAGAGCTTTTTGCAGATCTTCCAACACGTCTTCAATTGATTGGCCCGGCAGACCATGCATCAGATCCAGATTAAAGTTATCGAAGCCTGCGGCAAGACAGAGTTCAATGGCTTTTTCGGCGTCTGGTCCGGAGTGGGCTCTGCCAAGCGTGGCCAGATAATCCGCGTGAAAACTCTGAACACCAATGGAGAGGCGATTGATTCCTGCCATCCTGTAGCCACGAAATTTCTCAGCTTCGGCTGCGCCCGGATTAACCTCCAGAGTGATCTCCGCCCCGCGCTCGATACCGACTTTTTTCCGAATGTGATCCAGCAATTGCTCATATGCACCCGCGCTGAACAGACTGGGTGTGCCTCCACCAATAAAAACAGAATGAAACCCACTGAAGTCAGACAACTCGAGTAAACCTACGTCGGTTTCTAAGTCCTGACACAGAGCAGAGACGTATTCCTCCTCTGGCAATTCTGAAGCGACCGCGTGTGAGTTAAAGTCACAGTAGGGACACTTGCGTAGACACCAGGGGATATGTATGTAAAGGCTTAAGGGCCGCTGTTCCAACATTTCAGTAATTTCTGCAGCGCTCGGCTACGGTGACTGATGGCGTTTTTTATCTCTTCCGGGAGTTCGGCAGAGGCGCACTGATGGCTTGGCACGTAAAACAGCGGATCATAGCCAAAGCCGTTACTCCCACAAGCTTCGGTTAG
>JASMER010000100.1 GCA_030752195.1 Gammaproteobacteria bacterium | reverse complement strand
GACCACGATGGTGCGGGAGATGGAAGGCGCATCATAAGATCAGGCTTTTCTGCTGATTGCCTGTCATGCGCTGCGGCCGTGAGGCTGACGGCCTCAACAAAACTGATCAGGAGACCAGATGGCACGCCACGAGTCTGTCTTCGTCCTTTACGGGAATCAGCTCCGGGGTCTTTTCCCGGCACACATCCAGAACTTTCGGACATCGGTTCGCAAAGCGACAGCCACATGGCACATTGACCGGCGACGGAATTTCACCCTGAATCGAAGTCGACACTCTGCCTTTTTCAATATTCGGATCCGGCTCTGGGTTTGAGCCGATGAGTACCTCGGTGTAAGGGTGCTTAGGGTTAAAGTACACCTGGTCAGCCTTGCCAAGCTCTACCAGTGAGCCGAGATACATGACCGCCATTCGATCACTAACGTAGCGCACCATGGAGAGATCGTGGGCGATGAAAAGCAGAGTAAGCCCCATGGTTTCCTTGAGTTCGCCAAGCAAATTAACCACCTGCGCCTGCACAGATACATCTAGCGCCGAAATAGGCTCGTCACAGACTACAAATTCAGGCTCCAGAATCAGTGCCCGGGCAATGCCGATACGCTGTCGCTGACCGCCAGAAAATTCATGCGGGTATCGAGACATGTGATCTGCCTGCAGACCCACTTTCTCTAACCAGTCAACGACCTGATCTTTCACATCAGACGGACTTAAGCTGAAATGCAAACGCAACCCCTCACCAATAATCTCTCCTACCGTCATCCGCGGATTCAGCGATGAATATGGATCTTGAAAAATCATCTGCATCTTAGTGGCCAGCTTTTGAAAGTCTACCGGCCGGTATTTTTGTGGCAGAGTCTCACCCCGAAAGATCACCTCGCCATTAGTCTTGTCATGCAGACCCAACAGGGTTTTACCGAATGTTGATTTACCGGAGCCACTCTCGCCCACCAGCCCCACAATTTCCCTTGCACCGATCGTGAGAGAGACCTTGTCGACAGCGTGAACAAGCTGATTCCCTCCAAGGTCGAAAAAACGGGTCAGCTTTCTAGCTTCAATTAAATCACCCATCAGTGAGCATCCTTGAAGAAAAGCGTCTCTGGTCTGCTTTCTGATTGCGCGTGGTGCAGCCAGCAGCTGGCAGAATGATGTCCATGCAGATCGTGATCTTGGGGTTGGCGGTCACTGCAAATCTGCATGGCATTAGGGCATCGAGGACTGTAACCGCAGCCCGCAGGCGGCGCGAAAAGGTCTGGCGGGCTGCCGTCAATGGGCTTCAACTCCTGATGCCTGCCCGGATCGTTCGTTGGCATAGCCTCTTTCAAACCCACGGTGTAGGGATGGGCTGAACGATAAAACACGTCATCTGCGCTGCCGTATTCCACGACTTTGCCGGCGTACATGACCGCCACCTCATCCGCCATTCGGGCCACCACGCCCAGATCATGAGTAATCAGAACGATTGCCATGCCAGTTTCTTTTTGCAGTTCGTGCATCAAGTCAAGGATTTGCGCCTGTATCGTCACATCCAGAGCAGTCGTTGGTTCATCGGCAATCAGAATCGAAGGCTTGCAGCTCAGCGCCATGGCAATCATGGCGCGTTGCAACATGCCACCAGAAAATTCAAAAGGATATTGCCGCGCGCGTTTTGCGGCTTCAGGAATCTTACTCAGTTCGAGTAAGCGGATGGCTTCAGTGAATGCGTCTCGGGCGGAATAGCCGCGATGAACCTGTAGAGGTTCCGCGATCTGATCTCCGATTGTCATGGTTGGGTTCAATGACGTCATCGGATCCTGAAAAATCATACCGATCTCTGCGCCCCTAATCTCTTTACCCCGGACCGTGCTTCGACCCAGAATTTCATGACCTCGCAACCGTGCTGAACCAGCCTTAATCCGGCCCGGTGGCGTCGGAATAAGACCCATGATGCTTTGCACCGTGACAGATTTGCCGCAGCCCGACTCGCCAACGATGGCCAGCGTTCGCCCTTGATCAACTGAAAAGCTCACTCCACGGACTGCCTGCACAGTCCCTCCAAAGGTATCAAATTCAACCTGCAGGTCCTCTACCATTAACAAAGGAGTTCCAGACTTGAGTTCTTCTCTAGCTGGCATCACTCAACATTCCTCATGCGCGCGTCAAGCGCATCACGCAAACCGTCACCCAGAAGGTTGAAAGCAAGCACCGTAAAGCTGATAAACAGTGCAGGAAAGAACAGCTCATGCGGCGTCGTCAGCATGGTCTTGATGCCTTCATTGGACATGGAACCCCAGGAAGGCGTCGGTGGCGCTACACCCATACCAATGAAGGAAAGGAATGCTTCCGTGAAAATAGCGCTGGGAATGGCAAAGGTTACCGTGACCAGCACCACACCAAGGGTGTTCGGAATCATGTGACGCATAATCAAATAAGGCGTGCTGGCTCCGAGAAGCTGTGAGGCACTGATGTACCCCTGCTCCCTGATTTGCAGGATCTGCCCTCGGACCAACCGGGCGGTTGCGGGCCACAGCAGGACAACCAGCGCAACCAGCATGGGGAAGACGCCACTTTCACCCGGACCTATTCCGAAAGCAATTTTGAACAGAATCATGAACAGTAAAAAAGGCAGCGCCACGACAAAGTCCGCAAATCGCATCATCAACTGATCTACGCGTCCACCCATAAACCCTGCGGCAGATCCGTAGACCACACCAAACAGTACGAAAATGAAAGGCGCACCAATTCCGATGAAGAGGGATACCCGGGCACCGGCCATCAAGCGCGCTAGTAAATCCCTGCCAAGATAGTCCGTGCCAAGCGGATGCCAGGCCAGAGCAATCTTATCTCCAATCTGGACAGCATCGGACTCAGTGATCAACCCGCGCTCCAGCGCTTCGGCAAGAGTAGTGACACGTTCAACATCCACCGAAATGGACTGATACCGATCCGTGATCAAACCCCGCTCATCCAGAGCCACAACAACGTAGTAAAAACGGCCGGGCTGAAGATCCAGACGATCTTCAAAATACAGCGTGTCATTGTTCAGAAACTCGGCCATCGGAATGCCATAGGACAGCTCAGGCCCGACCGGAAACAGATTGCGATACACGCGGTGACCGCTGGCGCCGTCAAGCGCATCCCATTGCAGACGCACTGCCTGGCTCGTGGCTTTTTCGGCCAAACGCAAACCTGCCCCGGGAAGACCGGACGTGCCAAACCAGGGTTCATACTCTGCGACAAGAGTAGCCGTCCGGTCTGTCCCAGGAGGCTGGCTGATTTGATCAATGTCTTGCATTGCCGGATCAATCGGCCAGACTACCGGACCGAACACCGTAAACAACAGGAGTACGATAACAATATAGAGTGACACCAGCGCCCTTTTGTTGGCCCGCAAGCGGTTCCAGGCATCCTGCCAGTAAGACAGTGAAGGTCGGGCGATGCTCTGGCTCAGCTGTTGATCTGAAAGAGGAGCAAAACTGTCGGCGGTAAGATCGCTCATGAATCCAGCCTAACTCTGGGGTCGATAAAGCCATAAACCACGTCGACCAGGATCACCATGAATACCAGAAAGGCGCCATAAAAGACCGTCGTCCCCATGATCACGGTGTAATCCAGTTGCTGAACGGCTTCAACGAAATAGCGGCCGAGGCCGGGAATGGCAAATACCAGCTCAACCACAAACCCCCCGGTGGTGATTGCAGCAATGGCTGGCCCCAGAACCGTCACAACCGGCAGAATGGCATTACGCAGTTGATGCCGGGTGAAAATTCTAGTCGGGGGAACGCCCTTAGATTTCGCGGTGCGAACATAATCCGAGCTGGTCACCTCCAGCATAGAAGAGCGCATCAGCCGGGTGAGATAGGCCATAGTGCTCAGACCCAGGACCAGCGCAGGCACAAGCATGTGCATAACCGTGCCCCACCCTGCAACAGGTAGGAAAGTAAACCCCACCAGGGAGTTTAAGCTGACCAGGCTAAGCTGACTCAGGGCAGCGACAACAAAACTCGGCACAGAAATTCCTAGTATTACCAGAAACATGATGAGATAGTCTGGCAGCCGATTTCGATACAGAGCCGTGAGCGCGCCAAACAGAACCCCACCAGTGGCGGCAAATACCACGGCGAGAACGCCCAGAATTGCTGAAACCGGAAAGTGTTCACGGATAATGTCATTGACCTCCCGATTCTCCTGCACGAAGGAGATACCGAAATCTCCACGGGCAAGATTTCGCAGAAAAATCAGGTATTGGGTCGTTATCGGCTGATCAAGTCCGTACTTCGCTTCAAGGTTGGCGCGAGTGGTTTCTGTCATCGCCCGATCATTCGTGAGCGGGTCACCTGGCACGTTATGCATGGCAAAAAATGTTGCCGTTGCAATAAACCAGACTGTGAGGAGTCCCTGGAGGGCGCGTTTCAGAATATAAAGCCACATATTTCAGCGAGACCGGCTGTCCGGATTGAAAGGCCTAGTCAGAACTTTGGTCGATATACGCATAGTTATAATCAACTTCCGGACCCACCGAGCGCCGCCTGAAATCTTTCAGGCGGGGATCAACCACAAAAGAAAAGCCCCGTTCATACATAGGAAGGATCACCACATCTTCATAGAGCAGATGTTGGATTTCTCCAAACGCATCCATACGTTTTTGAGGGTCGAGCTCTGACTGGGCAATACGGATCAAAGCATCCATTTTCTGGCTGCTGTATCGTCCGCGATTCTGCAAATTCCATGAGGAAAACAGGTCTCCATAGGTCAAGACGTCGTTATAATCGGGGCCCCAACCCGACAGCACAACATCAAAGTCTCCCTGTCTCATCTTCTCAAGCCTTTGCTTAAAGATCTGCACGTCAATCCGGAATTCCAATCCTAGGTGCTTGCGGAACAGCTGTTGATAATACTCGGCAGAAAGCAGCCCGATCGGGGTGTCGCCGGCCAGCATCATCAGCGGCGGAAATTCCTCAATGCCCAGCTCCTGCCGCGCCAACTCCAGATGTTCGCGCGCCTTTTCGACATTCATCTGATGCTGTACCGGTGGATATTCTTTTTGGAATGACTCAGAAACACCCGACAGCCAGGCCGGAAACAAGCTGACCCCGGGCAGATAGCTAGGCTCTTTCAGAACCTTATAGACCAGCTCATTAGGGTCTTGCGCCAACTGCAGAGCACGGCGAAAGTTTTTATTGCGGGTGATGCGATCATCGCGATGATTAAATTCCAGGTAAAACACAGAGCCATCCATGGAACGGTCAATCTGCCAGCGCTGTTCCATAGCAGTTGGCAGCATCGGCGACAACAGATGCGTATCGACGATCTGCCCATCCTTGAACAGATTCAACTTCGCATTGATGTCCTGAGTGATATAAGCGGTGCGAATTTCATCGAGAAAACCTTTGTTTTCACGATTCCAGTATTTGTCGTTTTTTACCCAGCGCATAGTTGAACCGTGCACCCAATCGGTCAGGACGTAGGCGCCGTTATACAACAACATATCTGCATCGGCCCCGTAACGACCATTGGTGCTTTTATAGAAATCTTCACGCACCGGGAAATAAGTCAGATAGGCCACCAGCTTGTCGAAGTAAGGGGTGGGGCGCTCGAAATCTACCTCCAGTCTGCGGTCACTGGCCGCGCGGACACCCAGCGTGGCAACCGGCATTTCCCCTCGGTTTATCGCCTCAGCGTTCTTAATAGGGTAAAGAATGAACGCATACTGTGAAGCGGTTTCCGGATCCAGAACACGCTTCCAGGAAAAGACAAAGTCCCGGGCTGTTACCGGTACACCGTCACTCCAGAGTGCGTCTTCGCGTAACCAGAACGTGGCACCGTCTTCACGAATCTCAAAGCGCTCAGCGACCCCCGGCACCAACTGAGCGTCTATGTCATACCCCAATAAACCTTCCATAACATGGGCCAGAACCACATTGCTCGACGCGTCGGTGGCCCGATTGGCATCCAGCTGCGGTGGCTCCTCTCTGAGCGCAATGGTGATGGCGTTGTTCTCGTAATC